>CAYYOW010000013.1:0-35779 GCA_964473395.1 uncultured Lentimicrobiaceae bacterium
TTCATAATATTCACTTCCGTGGAAATAGCCGATTGGTTGGAATAACGGTTGTCATTTCTCCAGTACATGCCGTTTTCTTTGTTAAGCAACGACTTCTCGTTCAGCGCCCGGATGATGGCTTCAGCCTGATTGCCCCATCCCAACCGGTTCAAAGTCATGGCCGAGAGTGCCTGCATGTTGTTGTTCTGTTTAGGCCAAAAGCGTTTGATTTGTCCGCTGAAATAGCCAAAGGCCTTTCGTGCCTCTTTGCCGAGTGGAATTGTGGCCGAAAATCCGGAACGGAGATAACAATACCGGATTTGTTCCGGGGTAAGATGGTTTTGGCTGAGTGTTTTCGGATACCGCTTTTGTAACAGACTGTATTTCTGTACCATTTCATTATCAAGGTAACGAAGTCCTTTTTGTAATATTATTTTCAAAACCGGCTGTTGTTTCAGGTCGATGGCTTTGATTTGTATCAGATTAGCCAGTCCGGACAAAATATCTTCCGTTGTAAAAAAATCGGCGGGCATACCCGAAAACCAAGACCAGGCCCCGGAGGGCATCTGTGCCGCCTGCAACCGGTTCAAAGCTGATTGCTGCTTTTGTCGCATCTGGTTCAAATCAAAAAAGAGCGCTATCTGGCGTTTCTGTTCCGTTTCATTTTGGGCATTCAAAACCCATGGAGTAGCCTGTAGTACAATATTTTTAAGCTCCTTGTCTTTTTGTAATGCCGACAAAAAGGCATCCGGGCTTTGTTGCTTCCACTGTTGGAAAACATGCTGAATCCTGGGATACGTTTTCAACAACTTTCCCGCAAGGGCATGAGCGTAAAACCGGTAAAAGATATTTTCCGCACTTTCAAACTTTGGCCTGCTCAAATAAGGCAAAGCCTGCACAGCATACCACACCGGATGCGAAGTGAAGGTGAGCGTGTAACGGAAATTTACACGGGAAGAAGAGGTGTCATTAAGAAAGCTATCGAAAGTGAAACTCTTTTTCCGGTTTCCATTTACAAACATCGGCATGCTCGCGGTTATCAGCTCGCGGTTGCTGAGCACCGGTATCATCCTTTCTTCGCCATCGGATACATTGCCGGAAACAGCTTTTACGCGGTAAGCAAGAAACTGAATATCCTGCGGAATATGGATCAACCAGGATACCAGAGTATTTTTCCCTGGCAGTATCACTACATGCTGCGTCACTGCTTCAGGGGTTAAAAAGAGATTTAGTTTCTTTCCGTTTTCGGGATTGAAAAATTCAATGCCTACCTTCACGGGAAGGATCCTTTCTGACAAATTAGATAATCGTGCCGTGAAGGTCAGCCGGTCGCCCTGACGTACAAAACGTGGCAAATGCGGAATGACCATGAGTACTTTTCGGGCAGTAAATTTCCGAACAAGGCTGCCGGTTTTCATGTCTTTTGTGTAAGCCAGTACCATAAATTTCCATTGTGTCAGCGCATCGGGTGTCGTGAAACTAATTCGAACAGTACCGCTACTGTCCGCAACGAGGTTTGGATAAAAAAAAGCAGTTTCATGAAAATTGGTACGTAGCGGAACGGACAGTTTTTTCTTTTCTACAGGTAAAGCAGAAGACCGGGCAGAAGTCTGTTTTACTTTTTTCAAAGAAGACCCCTCCGATAAGCTTACATCATTACTAACGATCATCAATTTTTTTGCAGAACTTCCGACAGTATAAAAAACAGGTTCAACTCGTGAAAAAACAGGATAGCCGAACCAGTTGATTTGCGGATAGAAAATTCTCGTTACCGGCAGCAACTTTGTAGGATGGCTAAATAAAGTACGATTATAGCCGGTATTAAACAGATAGGCTCGCCATGAGGCCCCCACTGCTTTGCTGTGGTAAGGAAACATCTCCCAACGGTTAGCGGCATAAACATCCAGCGAGGCATCATACATTCCGGCCAACAAAAAGGCAGGTTGATTTTTCCCGTAAGCTGATTTTACATGAACCGTCCACTGCTCTTTTCCTCCCGGCTTCAGAAAGTTACGGTCGGTTTGCAGACTTACCGACAATTTTTTGTTTGTAAACGGCACTTTGACCGTCTGCGACCAAGAGAGAAACCGATTACTGTGCACGGCCATCAGGCGTACCACAAAGTTACCACGGAAAGCTTCTTCGATGGGGACATGAAGTTTCAGTAGTTTTTTAGCTACTGTAATCCATTGCCGCTGTATCACCGCCCTACCATTGATAATTTCATAAAGCACATGCATATTTCCTGTGGACGAGCCAACACGTAGTTGCAAAACATCGCCAGGTTCAGCACGGTCAGCAGAGAGGTTGTGCCAGAAAATGTCCTTCACGGGCAGTTTCGACGACCGTTCCGATGTGAGTGTAAAGAATTTTTGTACTGGAACTTCAGGCTGCCCCTTTACCGTTGCAACCAGGAGGTATTCACCGGGTTTCAGTCTTTTTATCTTTTTGACAAAAGCTTGTGTATCCCCATGAACATCAATCTCTTCAGTAGCAACCACCGTCCTTTTCCACCGATTTTTATCATCTTCGTTCCGGAGAGCAAGATGTGGAAAATTTTTTACAAAATAACCTTTGGGTACGAGTACGGTATCCGGTTTCGGCCATGAGCGTCTGAGCAAAAAGTTGTCAGGGGTCGTTAATTTATAAAGTTTCGCCTGCACGTTTGCCGAAACCTCAGCTCCCGACAGGTTTTTGGCAATGATTTCAATTCCGTGAGATTGTTCGCGAATTACGTTTTGCGGTATCCTGAGATTCAGTAGCAGGGCCAAACGCGAAAGCCGGATATCTTGTGTGGCCAAATGGGTCTCGCCACTGGCGTCGGTGGCTTCCACGTGGAGAACAAAACGGTAAACAGGATATGTGTCTCCCGGAATATTATTGTCAGCCCGCGCTTTGAAGGTAATCTGAAATTGTCCGGCACTGTTGGTACGGACAATGCCACCGGCAATCTCCTTGTTTTCAGGAGACACTGGATACCAGCTCCCGTAATAAGGAATTGGAAAATAACGCTCCCGTTTTACAGTATATTTTACCGGGATATTATCTGGAATACCACCAAAATAATAGGCCACTTTACCCGTAAGTGTTACTTTATCATTTAGTGCATAAGCTTTTTTTAGCGTATCGAAAGCAACATAAAAAGCAGGGGGCTTGTAGTTTTCCATGCGTATGCTGACCATTCCGGTGGCTGTTTTTATCATAAACTGTCCGTTCAGCGCCTCATCGGGCAAAATAAACGAACCGTTTACTGAGCCAGAAGAATCGGTTACCAGATGTAACTCATCCAGCTTTTTGTACTGTGCGTTCAGCAGTTGCACATCCTGTTTCACACCGGCTTTTACTCGGGTATTATTACCTTTTGATTCCACCACAACACCTTTAAAATAAACAGTTTGCCCCGGCCTGTAAACTGCCCTGTCAGTAAAAAGATAGGTATGCAGTATGGATTTCTCTTCGTAAAGCGACCCATAAAAATGGGCAAACGTGTTGACAAAAGTGGTATCATTTCCTTTGAATGCCTTCAGAATAAAACCATTAAATTCACTGTCGTTTTTCAGTGGGATTTGTAGAAAGCCATCAGCATTCGATGAGTATTCACCAAGTGGGGTTATCTGCAGTTCCCTGGCACGGTAATCGTACGAACGGCCAAAAACTTTAATGGTAGCCCCGGAAACCGGTGTTCCGTTCTCTCTGTCAAGAAGATAAATATCCAATGCCTGTGCGCTGTTATTTTCTTGTGAAAGCAACGTTAGCTGTGTAACCTGAATTTGCTGGTAAAGGACAGTGCTCTTCTTGTCAAAATGAGGATTATCAGAAACAAAAACTACATACGAACCTATGGGAAGCGCCGGCATGGCAATTTCTGCCGTGTGCATCCGGTGGTCATGGGCAAACGGAAACGCCTGTTCCCAGCTTTTAAAAGCAGGTCTTTTGAGAATACTTAACAGGTGGCGTTTTAAATTCTCCCCGAAGACCGGGTTTTCAATATCAGATGAAATTTTTACCATACGAAAATAAAGTTTGGCGCTGTTTTTATAAGTCACCAGAGACAGAAACGGCTTGCCTGGCAGCAAAGCCTGTTCTGTTTTCATACGGAATGCCGGTTTATTGATTTGTGTAATTATATTTTTGCAGCTATTGGAAAATGGTGCTGAGGGAAAGGCTTTCAGCACTTTCTTACAAGTCTCTTCCGCTTTTATCAGATAGTTTATTTTGCTTTTTTTGTACGATGCAAGCGCCCGGTAAGCCTGTGCAAGCCGGCCGGCAACACGAATAGAAATCACCTGATTTTGGAACTGTTTCAACAGTCTCTCCAACGCGTGGGAGTATGCCAGACCGTTGGTAAAATTATCAGGTAGTTGGGATTTGGCAAAAGCAAGCCGTTTCAAATTGGCATCCACAAAAGCGGCCTGATGGTTTTGTGCCTTATGCAATCGTAATAAATGCTGAAATAGGGAAAGAACATTGGCTGTTACGGAAGTTCTGTCGCCGGAGAAATCCATTTTTATAAAATCAGAAGAAGAAGTAAATAGGCTGGTATCAGGAACCGTTTTGCCATTGGGAAGCCATCGCCGGGCATCATTCGAAGAAAAATAGCTAATGGCCCGATTGGCCAGCAGGTCGTAAAGGGTCGGCCATAATACTAAGCTGCTGTCGTTTTGCAAAATAGCGGAAAACCCTGACAGCCGAACCTGACGCAGTACATTGGGAGACGACACGGAAGCAATATATGCATTTTGAATTTTCAGATTCCATTGCCGGGCATTCAGGGTTGCCAAAGAAGTATCACTGGCAGAAGCAACAGTTTTCCGGTTTAGAATTTCACTGAAATGACTGTCAAAATAGCCCCGGTATAATTGTCCGAGCAGGGAATAAAGCAACGGCTTTTCCACCGGCGTGGCCGTTTTCACCTCCTTCTCAAATTCGCGGATACTTTTCAGCTGGAAATCTTCCTGAAAAGTACTTTGCAGGCTAACACGGTTAATAAGGGCTTTCAACACCTGGCTTTCGTTACCTTCGGCCCTGGCTTTGGTGTAAATGAATTTCACCGTTTTCAAAGCGGATCTCGGAAGGTCTTTTTGGGAATACTGCCGAACTTTTTTCCAGAGAGCGCTATAATTATCGGATTTTGTCCGGCCCTGCCACGACACCAACATCAGCACGAGAAGGCTCATGCCTATCCAAATTATCCATTGTTTTTTCATAGGAAAGAGAATTTCTTTCAGATATGTGATTTTCAGCAAATATAATACCGTTATCCGGAAAATGCAAAAACGGAAAGTTGAATGTCGGTTCGTGGCCCGTCTTTGCGAACACGCCAACCCGAATGCTCTTTCACTGAATGATTACTTCGGCGTGTGAAGCAATCTCCCTGCTACAAGACCTATCTTTAAAAAAGAGATTGCTTCTTCGCTCCAACACACAGGCTAATCTGTTGCGAATCGCAATGACGCGGCACAGAAGAGAAATCTAAAAGAGCAGCATATGAGATGGGAATCTTCAGGCGTGGACACTAAGGCGGAGACTAAGGCGGAGAGAAGGCACAGCGAATGCTTGCGCCATAGTCAGATTAAAACATACGAATTGAAAAAATATTCAACTTTCACATTCCAACATCTCACCCTTTCAGTGCTTCTGCGCCGCTGACAATCTCCAGAATTTCGTTGGTGATAGAGGCTTGGCGGGCTTTGTTGTAAGTCAGTTTCAGATCCTTCAACAATTCGGTAGCATTGTCGGTGGCCTGATGCATGGCTGTCATCCGGGCGCCGTGCTCGGCAGCAAAACTATCCAGCAGGGCTTTGTAAAACTGAATCTTCAACGACTTGGGAATCAGCTCGGTGATAATTTCCTTTTTACCGGGTTCAAAGATGTAATCTACATGTTTGTGCTCTTTCCCGGCTGATTCATCCGGAGTCGATTCAACGATGGGCAGAAACTGTTCGGTTTGTAAAATTTGCACGGCGGCATTTTTAAACTCATTGTAAACCAGTACGATTTTATCGTACGCACCTACTGCAAATTTCTGCATCAGACTTTCGGCCAATAGAGCTACGTTCGCAAAGTTGAGATCATCGAAAATGGCACTCTCCGCCTCTTTTACAGTATAGCCTTTTGATTTTAAAATATCGGCACCTTTTTTCCCTACACAGAAGAAATCAACATTTCCTTTTTTAAGCTGCGGGGCAAACTCCCCTTCCACCTGTTTCACAGCTTCTTTTACAACATTCAGATTAAAAGCGCCACAAAGTCCGCGGTTGGAAGTAATCGTTACCAAAAGTACTTTTTCAGAATCGCGAGCAGTGGTAAAAACATTCTCATTCGAGTCATCGAGACTAGCACTCAAATCACTCATAATTTCCTGTAACTTAGCTGCATATGGCCTCATAGTGGTCACTGCATTTTGTGCTTTCCGCAACTTAGCAGCCGCCACCATTTTCATGGCGCTGGTAATCTGCATGGTTGATTGCACAGAAGCTATTCTTATCCGGACTTCTTTTAAGTTAGCCATAATACTTAGTCAGGTTAAAGTTACTTTTTGTATCGCCCTGAAATCTCAGCAGCTATCTTTTTCATGGTTTCTACACCTTTGTCGGTCAACTTTCCTTGTTTCAGTTCATCCAAAACATCCTTATATTTTGCCTGCATAATGCTCAGATAATTTTCCTGAAAATCACGAATTTTATCTGTGGGAACATCAAGCAGCAGGTTTTTGGTTCCACAGAAAAGGATAGCGACCTGCTCTTCCACTTTCATGGGAGAATACTGGGGTTGTTTCAAAATCTCCACATTCCGGCGTCCTTTCTCCAACACATTGAGTGTTGCAGCATCGAGGTCGGAACCAAATTTGGAGAACGCTTCCAGCTCGCGAAACTGTGCCTGGTCAAGTTTCAGTGTCCCGGCCACCTTTTTCATAGACTTTATTTGTGCCGCACCACCCACGCGCGACACGGAAATGCCCACATTGATAGCGGGACGGATACCCGAGTTAAACAATGTAGTTTCAAGGAAAATCTGACCATCGGTAATGGAAATTACATTGGTTGGGATATAAGCTGAAACATCGCCGGCCTGTGTCTCAATAATCGGCAAAGCAGTGAGGGAACCACCACCTTTCACGAGATGTTTGATGCTTTCGGGGATGTTATTCATTTTTTTAGCAATCTCATCGGAATCGATGATTTTAGCAGCGCGCTCCAGCAGGCGGGAGTGCAAGTAAAACACGTCACCCGGATAAGCTTCACGACCCGGAGGACGGCGCAACAGCAGGGAAACTTCGCGGTAGGCCACAGCCTGTTTTGAAAGATCGTCATACACAATCAAAGCCGGACGACCCGTGTCGCGAAAATATTCGCCAATGGCAGCACCGGCAAAAGGAGCATAAAACTGTGTGGCTGCCGGGTCAGAAGCAGTTGCCGAGACAATCACAGTATATGCCATAGCACCATGCTCTTCGAGGGTTTTCTGAATCTGTGCCACGGTAGAGCCTTTTTGTCCTGAAGCAACATAAATACAGTAAACCGGTTCACCATTTTCATAAAACTCTTTCTGGTTGATAATGGTATCGATGGCAATGGCTGTTTTTCCGGTCTGACGGTCACCGATAATCAGCTCACGCTGGCCACGGCCTATGGGAATCATGGCATCGATGGCTTTGATACCGGTTTGCAACGGCTCGTTTACGGGCTGACGGTATATCACACCCGGCGCTTTGCGTTCCAGTGGCATTTCAAAAAGGTCGCCTTCCACGGCGCCTTTCCCGTCGATGGGCTCGCCGAGGGTATTAATTACACGTCCGAGGAGGCCTTCGCCCACTTTTATGGAAACAATTCTTCCTGTTCGCTTAACTTTATCACCTTCGTTGATATCTTCGGCATCGCCAAGTAGCACGACCCCCACATTGTCTTCTTCAAGATTTTGGACAAGCCCCATGAGGCCGTTTTTCTCAAATTCGACCAACTCACCCTGCTCAGCATTGGAAAGACCGTAAATACGGGCAATGCCATCGCCAATCATAAGGACCGTTCCGATTTCCTCGAGTGTGGCTTCCGATTCAAAGCCTGCCAATTCCTGTCGCAGTATAGCTGATATTTCAGCCGGTTTGATGTCTGCCATAATTTATGTTTTATCGTTATATCTAATTAAAATACAGGTTAATTATTTCAATTTGTCGGCATAGTTTTTCCGCAACCGCCTCAGCTGTGTAGTCACGCTGGCATCATACTGGTAATCTCCCAGCCGTACCACAAAACCGCCGATAATACTTTCATCTACAATTTCTTTCAGCTCAATATCTTTGTCTGTGATGGCTTTCAGTTTACCCACCACAAGTTTTCTGATTTCATCATCTGACTTTGTAGCAGTGAGGAGCTCGGCGCCAACCACATTTTTATAATTTTTGTAAATATCATCAAACGCCAGACAGATACTTTCAAGATAGACTTCGCGGCCTTTACGGATGATAAGGCTGAAGAAACGGAGACTCAATTCGCTCAGTTTCTCCCCAAACAATCTGTTGAGAATTTTTACCTTTTTTGATCCGTTCAGAACAGGATTTGCCATTATTCTCCTCAGTTCCCTGTTTTCTGCCAGAACACGTCCCACCAAGCGCATGTCTATGGCGACTTTTTCTTCAATCTTGTTTTCAAGAGAAAGGTCGAAAAGGGCCTGTGCGTATCTCTTTGCCAGCAAATTTACTCTCATGATAAAAGTCTGTTAGTTTAAACTGGTTTCTTTCAAAAGCTTCTCAACGTACTTTTTCTGTTTAGCCTTGTCTTTCAGCTCTTCTCTAAGAATTTTTTCGGCAATTTCGATGGAGTATTCAGCAACAGTGGCTTTAATTTCGCGTAAAGCAGCCTGTTTTTCGATGTTAATTTTCTCTTTGGCACTCTTCACGATTCCCGAAGCCTCTAACCCGGCTTTTTCTTTTGCCTCTCCAATAATTTTATCTTTTATCTTTCGCGCTTCCGTGAGGATAACATCTCTCTCCTCCATGGCTTCCCTAAGCATTTTGTCGTTGTCGAGCTTCAAACGTTTCATCTGCTCTTGTGCCTCTTTAGCCGAATCGAGGGCTTCCTGGATACTCTGTTCACGTTCGCTGAGTCCTTTCAGAATGGCAGGCCAGGCAAATTTTCCAAGAATAAACAAGACAATACCAAAAGCCACGGTCATCCAAAAAATAAGACCTAATCCGGGATTAATTAATTGCATAATTTATCTTTTTTTGATTTGGTTTCTAATTTAAGCATCCCGGCCTACCGCCGGGATGCTGTAAAATTTACGTTCCTTGTAAGATGATTAAACAAACAGAATCAACAGACAAACAACGATGGCACCGAAGGAAACTCCTTCGATAAGCGCCGCAGCTACAATCATGTTGGAACGGATATCGCCCACAGCCTCAGGCTGACGTGCAATGGCTTCAACCGCACCACGACCGATTTGTCCGATACCGATACCAGCTCCGATAGCAGCAATACCAGCACCGATACCGGCACCCATTTTTGCATAAGGAGCCAGATTGGCTACAGCTTCCAGTAAAACAGTTAATAAATGCATAATTTATAGATTAGTGATGAATAAATAGTTTCTAAATTAATGATGCTCCGGCACTTCCGTGGCCATTCCAAAATATAATGCGGAAAGTAATACAAAAACGTAAGCCTGGATAAAAGCAACCAGAATTTCCAGCAAATCCAAAAAGATGGAAAAGGAAACGGAAAACAGGGAAACGCCATATCCCAGCCCGATACCAAACTTCCCGAAAATAAATATCAGACTGATAAAACCCGCCAACACAATATGGCCGGAAACCATATTGGCAAAAAGACGAACCATCAGGACAAAAGGCTTGGTGAAAATCCCCATGAGTTCAACAAAAGGCATAAGCGGAATAGGAAATTTTAACCACCACGGAACGCCGGGGGTGTTGAAAATATCTTTCCAGTAATGTTTGTTTCCGCTAACCGTTGTAATCACAAAGGTAAAGAGGGCCATAACACCGGTAACAGCAATGTTTCCCGTAACATTAGCACCACCAGGAAAAAAGGGGAAAATCCCAATGAGGTTACTGAACAGGATAAAAAAGAACAGTGTCATTAGGTAAGGCAGGTAACGCTCAAATTTCTCTTCTCCAATAGAATCTTTGGCCACATCATCGCGGATAAACAGCACCAATGGCTCCATTAAAGACTGTAACCCTTTCGGAGCCTGCCCCTTTCTTTTGGAATAAGATTTGGCAACAGAAAGAAAAACAATTATCAATAGCAGCGCGTCTAAAAAAATAGCAAACACCGTTTTGGTGATAGAGATATCCAGTTGTGGAGGAACCTCCTTGCCATTGGCGTCTTTGCGAACCAACTTTCCAATATTCGGTCCTTCCTCAGCCACACGATAGCCTTTGTAAGAAGCCTGTCCGTGTTTTAACCGGGAAGAAGAGAAAACAATCCAATGTCCCTGATCATAAAGAATAACAGGCAAATACAGGGAAACCTGGTGATCGCCCACACTAAAAAAATGCCATTCGTAGGAATCTGTAACGTGCTCCATTATCATATTCCCAATGTCCAACTCCTCCTTTTTGCTGTGAGTTTTGTCCGATGAGGACGATGGTTGATTCCCAGCCACTAAATTTAGTGGTACAACAAAAAAGAAAGAGAAAAATAAAAAAAGAGTAATTATCTGATTTACAGCCGCTTTCCTAACCATAGCTAACAAGGGTATTCGTTTTTTAACTTGTGTGCAATTTTACGAAGAAAAGCTGTAATAATAAAAGGCTTTTTAAATAAATTTAAATATGTGATGTTTATAATGTTCGATATTCTGTTTTTCAATAAGTTTTATCTGTTTTTTAGTCTTTCGGGGTACCTTTATTTTGTTGACCAATTTTTTTTGTATATTCACAGCATAAAAATTAATTAACCAAAAACTCTTTATCATGAAAAGCATCATCTTTACATTATTTGGCTTACTCCTGATGGCTGCTGCCTGCAACGCTCCCAAAAACCCAAAGGCAGGTAATCAGGACAACGAAAAAGCTGTTGCCAATGTGTTGGAAAAGTATGTCATTGCCAATGAAAATCAGGATTTTTCCATGATTGAACAAATCTGGGCTCCCGACAGTGACATCATTCTGTTTGGTACAAACTCAGAAGAGAAACTTATGGGTTGGGCCAACATTAAAAAAGCCATTAAACAACAGTTTGCCAGTATTAGCGAAACCTACATCTCCCCTTCCAGTCAGTTTATTAAACTAAACCCGATGCAAAATACCGCTTGGTTTGCAGAGATCTTAAATTATAACTTTGTCTATCAGGGAAAAGCGAGGAGTTTTGAAGGGGTCCGGTTTACCGGTGTTCTGGAAAAGCAGAAAGATGGATGGAAAATCGTACAGGCGCATCTTTCTATTCCTGCACACATCGACCTGCGAACAAAAAAATAAATTTTGTAATAAAAAAAGCCGGTAAAACCAGCTTTCTTTTATTAGTAGTACATGCTGTTATTTGGATCCTAACGGATTGGCTACGATGGTCGAGTTTACACTAACCGAAAGAGTAAAAGTAAAATCATCCTTGTCAGTAGTTCCCGAAAAGGTGACCGTAACCGGTTTTTTTGCACTAAGAATTTTATTGAACTCCGTCCACTGACCGGTGGAGTTATCCATGGTAAAAGTACCGCCGTTTTTAATAGGTAGATTAGTAAAAGCCCAGCTCGCAGTGCCAGCATCTGAAGAAAATGAAATAGTACCGGTTTGCAAAACAGCCTCTTTCGTAACATTTTTAAACGTCCCGGTAAGTTTGGTAATATTCCACGATTTAATCAGATTTAGATATTGAGAAACATCGGAATTATCAGTAAGGTTTATTGTAGTACTTTCTGAGAAAGTACCTTGTACAGCTTTGATAGAACTTATAGCTGGCACCGTAACATTAATATCAACAGTATAGTTGGCATCAAATTTCTTATCCAGCAGAGATTTAATCTTGCTACATCCAGAACTGAACACAAGTCCGGATAAAAGGATAGCAGCAAAAAACATTTTTACTTTCATAGTTTTGTAATTATAGGGATTTATAAATAGCGTACAAATATATACATATTTTCATACTTCCGTGTGCCTTACACAAAAAACAGAGTGGTAACAAATATAGATGAAAGAGAAAACCTTTGCGTTTTTTTTCAATATCAGCACGAAAATTACACATTTCAAATCCTGCAATCGTTATAAACAGAAGTCACCGGCAGCAGGAGTCATCGACGAAGGAAAAAAAGTGGACAGAGTAGTCTTTTATTTGTTTCTTAGCTGGAAAATGATGAATTTTACCGGCTGAAAAAGTAAATTTTAAAACTATCAAAATAAGGAGGTTAAAAATGTTAAACAACAAAATAAGCGGTATTCGTGCCATGGAGATTCTTGATTCAAGAGGAAATCCCACAGTAAGGGTTTATCTGGAACTCAGCGATGGTACTCAGGCAGTTGCATCGGTTCCTTCGGGAGCCAGCACGGGTGAAAATGAAGCCGTTGAATTACGCGATGGCGACAAAAAACGCTATGGTGGAAAAGGTGTACTGAAAGCCGTAGAAAATGTGAATAAAGTACTTGCCCCTGCTCTTTTGGGTATGCATGCACACGAGCAGTCGATTATCGACCGCAAAATGATTGAACTGGATGGCACCAAAAACAAATCCAACCTTGGCGCCAATGCCATTTTGGGCGTTTCTATGGCCGTAGCACGCGCTGCTGCCAATTCGGCCCATTTGCCCTTATACCAGTACCTCGGTGGCGCCGGGGCACGTCGTATTCCTGTTCCCTGCATGAATATTCTGAACGGAGGCGCTCATGCCGACAATAGTGTTGACATTCAAGAATTTATGGCTGTTCCGATTGGGGCTCCCAATTTCCGCGAAGGTCTGCGTTATGTGGCAGAAACTTTCCACACATTAAAAGGTATTTTGAAAGGCCGCGGTCTCTCTACCGGTGTAGGTGATGAAGGTGGTTTTGCACCTAACCTCGACAGCAATGAAGATGTGGTTGAGACGATCATCCAGGCTATTGAAAAAGCCGGTTTCAAACCCGGAAAAGATATTGCCATTGCCATTGACAATGCAGCAAGTTCTTTTTGCACCGACAACAAAGATCACTACGACCTCAAATGGTCGGGAGCCGGCAAAATGGATAGTAACGGTCTGATTAAAATGGCCGAAGAGTGGGTTTCAAAATATCCCATCGTACTGTGGGAAGACCCATTGGCTGAAAACGACTGGGAAGGATTTAAAAACTTCACTACCCGCCTTGGTAATAAAATTGAAGTAGTAGGCGATGACATTTTTGTTACCAATACCGAGTACATCACACGTGGTATTGCAGAAGGCACTGCCAATTCAGCCCTTATCAAGCTAAACCAGATAGGTTCGGTGAGCGAAACCATAGAAGCTGTTCGCATGTGCCGCGATGCCGGCTGGCGTTACTTCATCTCGCACCGTTCAGGCGAAACTACCGATACATTCCTTGCCGACTTTGCCGTAGCCATGGATGGCGGTCACCTGAAAACAGGTTCTGCCAGCCGTAGTGAACGTTTGGCCAAATACAACCGGCTGTTGGAAATTGAGCAGGAACTCGGTGACACGGCTTTCTACTACTGGAAATAATTTCCCAAATTTCACATAATAAAAAGGCTGTCCGATTTGAGGAACAGCCTTTTTTATTTCACAAAAGCCATTTGGTTATTTGGTAAAAAGCCTACTTTTGAAAAAAAGATTGTATGGATAAGTATTTACAGCCAACATCGTTTTTAGATTTTGACCATCCTGATGTAAAAACTTTTGTACAGAAAACTATCCAGGGGCTTTCCGATCCACGTCAAATAGCTGTGAAACTGTTTTATACCATACGAGACAGCATACGTTACAACCCCTATTACGTTGATTTAACCGTAGAAGGTATGCGGGCAAGCACCACGCTCGAAAAAGGTTTCGGCTGGTGTGTTGGGAAAGCTGTACTTCTTTCTGCCACATGCCGGGCTGCGGGAATACCTGCACAACTGGGGTTCTCAGATGTACGTAACCATCAAAATCCTGAAAAAATTACCAAAATCCTGAAAACCGATGTGTATTTTTGGCACGGATACAGCCTGCTTTATCTGAATGGGAAATGGGTGAAGGCCACACCGGCTTTCGATCTGGAACTTTGCAAACAACAAGGTATTATACCAGTGGAATTTGACGGGGAAAATGATGCTGTCTTCCACTTTTACGACTGCCATGGGCAGCCACACATGGAGTATCTGAATGAGTGTGGTGTTTTTGATGACCTGCCGTTAGAACAAATCCGTGAAACATACGAAGATAAATACACTGAAAATATGTTGAAATTTTTTCTTTCCGGAGATACATCTCTGAGAAGAAAACCAATACAAACAGAAAAATAGAAAAAAATAATTAAGATGTTCGGAAATTGTAAATGTAAAAGTGCATTTAAGAATTAACAGTCATGAAAAAAGCAACTTCCCTGCAACCGGAAAAAAACATGGGATCGGCCCCGGTTTATTTTACTGCCATCTCTACTATTCTCGGAGCAATTTTATTTTTACGTTTCGGTGTGGCAGTGGGTACCGTAGGTATGGCAGGAGTTCTTCTCCTGATTTTGATAGGGCACATGGTTACACTCCCCACGTCCATGGCTATTTCAGAGATTGCTACCAACCAAAAGGTAGAAGGAGGTGGAGAGTATTATATGATTTCCCGCTCTTTCGGATTAAATATCGGAGCCACCATCGGCATTTCCCTTTACCTGTCACAAGCCATCAGCGTTGCTTTTTATATTATTGCTTTTACGGAAGCATTTACGCCACTGCTTCATTTTGTTCAGGTTCATTACGATCTTTTCATTCCCAGACAGGCTATTAGCATTCCGGCTCTATTAATTCTCGGACTTCTCATTTGGAGAAAAGGAGCCTCTCTCGGTGTAAAAATGTTGTACGTAGTGGTAACTATTTTGCTGTTGGCGCTAACGGCTTTTTTCCTCGGCCACCCTGTTTCCGATATGACTTATGCCAATGAGGTTGCCGAACCTCTGCGCAACACAGATCAGCTCTTTATCATGCTTGCCATTATCTTTCCGGCTTTTACAGGGATGGATGCCGGAGTTGGATTATCAGGCGACCTGAAAAGTCCGCAAAAATCCATACCTCGCGGTACTTTGTGGGCAACCCTTTCGGGGATGATTATTTATGTTTTCGTTGTCCTCAAACTGAACGCCTCAGCCACGCCACAGGATCTCATATCGCAACCTTTGATTATGAGTAAAATTGCGCTGTACGGCTGGATTATTATTCCTCTCGGACTGGCAGCGGCCACCCTTTCCAGCGCCATTGGTTCTCTACTGGTAGCGCCACGAACCCTGCAGGCCATTGCTGTTGACAAGTCTTTTCCATCAGAAAAGATGAACACACTGCTGGGGAAAGGAAAAGGAAAAACCAACGAACCCCAAAGCGCCACTTTCTTCACCCTTTTGCTGGCGCTGGTATTTGTAGCACTGGGAAGCATAGATGCTGTTGCGAAAATTATTTCCATGTTTTTCATGATTACCTATGCCTCCATGAACCTGATTTCTTTTCTAAACCACTTCGGTTCTGACCCTTCCTACCGTCCTACTTTTCAGTCAAAATGGTATTTCTCGCTCGCCGGATTTATTTTTGCTACCGTTTTGATGTTTTTGATGAATCCTTTCTATGCTTTTATTTCCGTCGTATCTATTTTTCTATTGTATTTTTTAATGAAACGTATTCATCAGGACAGAAGAGGGCTCGAAAATATTTTTCATGGCGTTATGTTTCAAATTAGCCGTAAGCTGACTGTTTTTCTGCAAAGTGGCACCATGAAAGAGAGAACCTGGCGACCTTCTGCCATATGCATTTCGTCTGATACCTTTGAACGGGATAAGATCTTTGATTTACTCAACTGGATTTCCTACTCACATGGCTTTGGCACATATATGCATTATATTCAGGGTTACTATTCACGTGAAACCCACAAAGAAGCAAAGCAAATTATGGATCGCCTGATTACAAAAGCAAACAAAACAGCAGGGAATATGATTGTGGACACCATTATTTCACCTTCTTATACCTCCGCCATTGCGCAAATTATTCAGACCCCCGGAATTTCAGGTGTAGAGAATAATATTGTAATATTTGAGTTCGACAAACACCAGCCCGACCAGCTTCCTCAGATTATTGAAAACCTGCGTATGGTTCAGGCAGGCGATTTTGATATCTGCATTCTGGGAAGTTCCATGAGGAATATCAAATACGATAACGGTATCCATATATGGATTCGTAACCTAAACAGAGATAACGAGCGCCTGATGATTCTTCTCAGCTATGTAATTCTGGGACATCCCGCATGGAAAAACGCCACCATAAGTCTTTTTACCCTTTCTCCCAAAAATAAAATGGAAGAAACCAGAAACAGTATCGCCCAGTTTGTGCTGGAAGGGCGGCTACCTGTCTCAAGAAAAAACATTACCGTTATTGAGCAGGATCCCAAAGTAAACTTCAGGACGCTTCTTGCGCAACACTCTTCCGAAGCTGCACTTACTATTGTCGGGTTTTATAATGAACAGCTTAAACATGAAGGCCAAAAGCATTTTGAAGGATTTGATGAGGTGGGTGATATTTTGTTTGTGAATGCGCACGATTTACTGGAGATAACTTAACCCCGCTTTATCCGTACATTTTTAAAATATGAATAAATTATACTGCCGGAATAAGCTTTCTTTATTTTCTGTACATTTGCCACTCAAAACTAAGTAAAATCATGTCTAATAATCAGTTTGTTGTCATCGGAATCGGGCAATTCGGGGAGGCTATTGCACGGTCACTTTCTGAAAAAGGTGCCGAAGTTCTGGCCATTGACAAGAGCCAGGAAAAGGTGGATTACATTGCCAACGACGTAGCTTATGCCGTTGCATTAGATTCCACTGATAAAAACGCTCTTATCTCTCAAAATATTCAGAACTACGATGCTGTGGTCATTGCTATTGGTGAAGATTTTGAAGAACTGCTTCTCACAGCCGTCAACCTCATCGAGCTGGATATTAAACGTATTATTGTCCGGGCAAAGGGCAAAGTAAACCGTTTGATTTTGGAAAAGCTGGGGCTGAAAGAAATATTCTCACCGGAACATGCTGTTGGTGCAGTGGTTGCCGAACGGCTTTTGAATCCCAGCATTGTAAACTTCCTGGACCTGCCCGATGGCTACGTGATTACCGAAATAAAAGCTCCCAAATCTGTTATCGGACAGACACTCCAGTCCATTCAATTGCGTGAAGCTTACAATATCAATCTGGTCACCATTAAAAATGAGGTGGAAGAAAAAGAGGGCGATAAGATTGTTAAAAGACAGCACATCAAAGGGGTTCCTCACAGAGATACGGTCATCAACGAAAATGATTTTATTGTCGTTTTTGGCAGTACCCGCGATATTCAGAAATTCATCGACATAAATAATTAGTCGGTTATGCCCTCCAGGCTTTTCAAAATAAGAGAGAAGATTAATCTTCGGCTTTTCAGCAGCAAGAATTTTGTTGCTCAGGCATTTCATGTACTTAGTTTTTTGGTTCTCACATTTGCCATTGGAGTGGGTATCTATTATTACGGTTTCCCAAAAACTGTTCGTTCCACACACCTGGCCGAAGAAACCATGTTGCTAAGTCTGCTTTTCTTCTTTTTCCGTTATATTATTTTCGTTTTGTATGATTTTCACCCGTTAAATTTTATAAAACAAAACAAACTGGAAGGAGGAGCCCTATTTCTCTTTGTCATTTACATTATCTTTCCTTCTTTCTTCAACAAATTAATTTTTAAGGATTTATTCGATGATTTGGTCAACAACCACTCCTTGTTGTTACTTCAATTTTACTTCTTTGCCATTATTGGTATCGAACTTGGAAAATCGGGGGCTAAATTTGCGGCTTTAAATCTGAAACCAGCTACGCTTCTGGTTCTTTCGTTCGTGTTGCTCATTGGTACCGGCACCGGGCTTCTAATGCTTCCCGAAATGACTGTTGGACACCATTTTGACTTTCTAAATTCGCTCTTCACGGCTACAAGTGCCAGTTGTGTAACAGGGCTGATTGTGGTGGATACAGCCACCTTTTTTACTTTAAAAGGAAAGCTTATTATTATGGTGTTGATTCAACTTGGCGGGATTAATATTATTTCGTTTGCCACCTTTTTCGCCACCTTCTCCAAATCATCAGGCAGCATCAAATACCAATCGATGATGAAAGAGTTCCTGAGTACGGAAAGGTTGTCTGATTCAAAAAATATTTTGAGAAGTATTGTGGAGTTCAGCTTGCTAATGGAAGCTATTGGGACACTGCTCCTCTATCTCTCTTGGGGTAATATCCACTTTACCAACTGGAAATCACAACTTTTTACCTCTGTTTTTCATGCTATCTCAGCCTTCAACAACGCCGGCTTCTCTACCTTCACGAATAATCTGGCCGAAAACGGTGTACGGAATTTGTACGGACTACAGATTGTCATCATCTTCCTTATCTTTTTCGGAGGGTTTGGTTTCGTAGCCATGCAGGATGCTTTTAGTATAAAAAGTATTCGCAGGAGGTTAAAGTCACCCTGGCGCAAACTCAATACCGGTACAAAAATCACCCTTTATATGTCGTTGTTTTTAATTGCAATAGGGGCTTTTGTATTCTATATCATCCAGAAAGACAGCATGGCGGGAGATTCATGGTATCAGATAGCGGTTACTTCCGTTTTTCAGTCGGTAACGACCCGAACCGCCGGATTTAACACGGTGAACATTGGTAAGCTGGGGACTCCGGTGTTGATGTTTTTCATGTTCCTTATGTTTGTAGGTGCCGGACCAGGATCAACCGGTGGCGGAATTAAGGTAACAACATTTGCCGTAATTATAAAATCGGCCATCGCCACCATAAAAGGTGAAAAATCTGTGGTGTTTTTCAAGAGAACACTCCCCTTTAGCACCATCGACAAGGCTTATTCTATTGTTTTGTTCTCCATTTCTATGATTTTTATTTCAACTTTCTTCCTTACCATCACAGAACCCGGGGTTAGCCTGCTTAAATTGCTCTTTGAAGAGTTTTCGGCATTTGGCACCGTGGGGCTCTCCACCGGTATTACTGCTTCGTTGTCAGCAGCCGGGAAAGCCATCATCATCACGTCCATGTTTGTGGGAAGGATTGGTACTCTGACGCTGGCCATGGCGCTAAGTACGCGTGTCATATCCACCAAATTCCGCTATGCCGAAACTTCGGTGATGGTTGGATAAAATTAACCGTACAAAACGGGATCCCCATTATATTTTTTGTTTCACTTCTTGAAAGTGAAGAGAAAGTACCTTATTTTTGCTGTACATAGTTATCCGGGAACCTAAAAACACTTCTTACATTCTCCGGGAATTCAATAATTCTCTGATGAATGTTGAAAGCCAGAATACTTTAAGTTGGGAAAACGGATAATTTAAGAAAGAAGTCTAATGAATGATTAAACAGATAAAAGATGAATGAAATAATTAAAAAGCAAGATCAGGAATTACGAAATGTTATATATAAGGTTCCGGCATTAATAACGTTGTTTGTGGTTAGCCAGGTTGCAGAAGGGCATTTGGTGCCGACAGAAGAAAAAACGGCCAAAGTTTACCTTTCCATCCTGAGCAATCAGGCTGATGAAGCATTGCAAGATTATTTTCAGGAAGTAAAAAAGACTTTTGATGAGGATATAAAGGCTCTGGATAAGGAACTTCCCAAAGACACTAAGAAAAGGAAAGAAAACATTGAACAATTACTAAAGCCGGTTAAAACATTCCTTTCTCAACTCCCCTCCCCACTAGGCGTTGTTTTTAAGGATGCATTACTTGGCTTTGTGTCGCACGCAAGAGATTACAGACAGGATATTCTGGAGAGTGTGATTCTCCCCTTTGTTTCTGATGATTTGCGTAAGATTGAAAACGATCGCTTACGTAGAATTTTAAACTAAGGGGTTATATTAAAATTGTCAGATTATTTAGTTACAATTCCCGAAGAAACGCTAATTGAATAAAAGCAGATAATAATTAAAACTTAAGAACATGGAACAGGTAACGATAAAGGATGCAGAGAAAATGAATATGGATGCCTTATTCCAGAAGTTAGACACCTCTGCTAAAGGGCTTTCTGCCGAAGAAGCAAAAAAACGTCTCGAAGAAATGGGGCCTAATGCATTACCTGAAAAACACATAAGCATGCTGGCCAGGTTTTTCAGTTATTTCTGGGGACCTATCCCGTGGATGATCGAAATTGCCGCTGTTTTGTCTCTTGCAGTGAAACACCTGACCGACTTCTTTGTTATTTTCGCTCTGCTTTTGTTTAATGCCGGTATCGGTTTCTGGCAGGAGCTGAAAGCCAGCAATGCCCTGGATGCGCTGAAAGCACAGCTGGCTTTAAAGGCAAGGGTTCTCCGGGATGGAAAATGGATAGAGATTGAAGCGAGGGAGATTGTTCCGGGCGATATAGTTCGTATTAAAATCGGCGACATTATCCCCGCCGACCTGAAATTAACTGAAGGTGATTATGTGAGCGTAGATCAGGCTGCTTTAACAGGAGAGTCCCTTCCGGTTAATAAAAAACCGGCAGATATCTGCTACTCCGGTACCATTGTGAAACAAGGAGAGATGGTTGGTGTTGTTTCGACCACCGGTGCTGACACTTATTTTGGAAAAACCGCCGGTCTTGTTTCGGATGCAGGAGCCACATCTCATTTTCAAAAAGCCGTTATCCACATTGGCGATTACCTCATTTTTCTCAGCCTTGGCCTGGTGTCCATACTGTTTCTTGTTCAATTGTTGAGGGGCGACAACGTCATTACACTGATACAATTTGCTTTGATTCTGACCGTGGCTTCCATTCCGGTGGCCATGCCGGCCGTATTATCGGTAACCATGGCAGTAGGAGCCTTGGTACTATCAAAGAAAAAGGTGATCGTTTCCAGATTGGAAGCTATTGAAGAGGCCGCGGGGCTGGATATTTTATGCTCCGACAAAACGGGAACGCTTACGCAAAACAAATTAACATTGGGAGATTCGGTTTTATTCAAAGCAAAGGATGACCAGGAACTTATTTTGTACGCCTCCCTTTCCTCGGAAACCGACACCAACGATGCCATTGATTTAACAGTGGTATCCGGGATGAAAGATAAAAAGTTATTTTCCTCGTTTTCTCTTAAAAAATATATTCCATTCGACCCAGTCAGAAAACGGACGGAGGCAATATTAACCGACGCCAACGGTAAAGAATTGAACACAACCAAAGGGGCTACTCAGGTTATCATGGATCTGTGCAAAGTGAAGGGGAAAGACCTTGAGAAGGCCAATGAGGAGGTGGAAAAATTTGCAGCCAAAGGATATAAAACACTCGGCGTAGCAAGAAAAGATGCGGGAGGTAATTGGCAATTTTTGGGTATATTAACACTTTTCGATCCTCCGCGTGAGGATTCTGCTGCCACCATTGCCCTGGCCAAAGAAAATGGTATTACAGTTAAAATGGTTACCGGTGATAATGTTGCCATAGCCCGTCAGGTTTCCAGCCAGTTAAACCTTGGAACCAACATCCAACGTGTGGATGCGATTTTTAAAGATGATTCGGACATCAAGCATCCCAGCCGGAAGATTGAACAACAAATTGAGTCTGCCAGTGGTTTTGCCGAAGTTTTTCCGGAACACAAATATGGCATTGTAAAAGCCCTTCAGGCAGCCAATCATATTACCGGCATGACCGGCGACGGGGTAAATGATGCCCCTGCTCTGAAACAGGCTGATTTTGGTATAGCGGTGAGCGGGGCTACCGATGCGGCAAGAGCTGCAGCCGATTTAATCCTCACCACGCCCGGGCTGTCGGTGATTATCAACGCCGTTTCGGAAGCAAGGAAAATCTTTGAAAGGATGAACAGCTATGCAATGTATCGTATCATCGAAACCATCCGCATTATGTTCTTTGTGGTTCTGGCCATGATATTTTTTAATTTTTATCCCATTACCGCATTGTTGATTATTCTTCTTGCCTTTTTCAACGATGTGCCAATCATGACAATAGCTTATGACAATACTTTCTTAAACAAAAACCCGGTAAAATGGGACATGAAAAAAGTCCTGAGTATTTCTACCGTTTTAGGATTAATCGGAGTTATAGAAACATTCGGTATTTTGATTATTGCCAAAGAATATCTGCATCTTAATCTACCACAAATCCAGACCTTTATTTTTCTAAAACTGGCTGTGGCAGGACACCTTACTTTGTTTGTCACCAGAACAAAAGGGCCGTTTTATAAAAAACCATTCCCGGCTCCTTCTCTGTTGTGGTCAGCTGTTGCCACCAAAGTTTTGGCTACTTTGTTTGTTGTTTATCCTCTGGGGCTGATAACATCCATCAGCTGGACTAATGTTGCCTTGGTTTGGGGCTATTGTATTATATGGATATTCATTGAAGATATGGCTAAAACAGCCATGTACAGGCACCTCGAACACCGGGGAGGCAAAGTCCATAACCGGTTCCTCTCATTTATCAAACAGCCTACCCATAAACATCATCACATGTATGGGGGTCGTTAATCTTTTCTGAATTGTGGTAGAACTTTGGTTGTTGATTGATTAGTTTCAGATTTAAAAAATTATGCAGGTTTTGAATTTGTCTTTTCCGGTTTGTCCGGGTTAGGATATGATGTTGCTGAAACTATTCGGCCAAAACCAATACCTTGTTATCAAGGACTTCAATTACGCCAGACTTCACTTCAAAAAAATCTTCCGTTTTCCCTTTTTGAATTTTGATAATTCCTTCACGTAAAGCAGAGATTAAAGGGGCATGGTTGTTTAATATTTCAAAAGAGCCATCGATCCCCGGCAACTGAACCAAATCAACTTCTCCTTTAAAAATGGTTTTATCGGGTGTGATAATTTCAAGGTTCATTTTCTACTATGGTTTTCGTTGAGAAATACGAATATTTATTATCAAAAAGTTTATTTTACTTGGTCTCTGCCAGCATTTTCTTACCTTTTTCGATGGCTTCCTCAATGGTACCCACAAGGTTGAAAGCCGCTTCGGGATACTCATCCACTTCGCCATCCATAATCATGTTGAAGCCTTTGATGGTATCTTCAATAGAGACCAGCGTTCCTTTCAGTCCGGTAAACTGCTCAGCCACAAAGAAAGGCTGCGACAGGAAACGCTGCACACGGCGGGCACGGTTCACCACCAGCTTGTCTTCTTCCGAAAGTTCATCCATACCAAGGATGGCAATGATGTCCTGCAACTCGTTGTAGCGCTGTAGAATATTTTTCACCCGTTGGGCTGTATTATAATGCTCGTCTCCAACAACATCGGGCGTCAGAATACGTGAAGTGGAATCCAGCGGATCCACAGCAGGATATATCCCCAGCTCGGCAATTTTACGGCTAAGCACAGTGGTAGCGTCAAGGTGGGCGAAGGTAGTCGCCGGGGCAGGGTCGGTAAGGTCGTCAGCCGGCACATACACAGCCTGTACAGAGGTAATAGAACCCCGTTTGGTAGAGGTAATACGCTCCTGCATAATTCCCATCTCCGTAGCGAGTGTAGGCTGATAGCCCACAGCCGAAGGCATACGTCCAAGTAGCGCAGAAACTTCGGATCCGGCTTGTGTAAACCGGAAAATATTATCAATAAAGAAAAGGATATCGCGACCACCCGATTTTTCATCACCATCACGGAAATACTCAGCCAGGGTAAGTCCCGAAAGAGCCACACGGGCACGGGCTCCGGGAGGTTCGTTCATCTGACCGAAAACCAGTGTTGCCTGTGATTTTCCCAATTCGTCATAGTCAACTTTTGATAGATCCCATCCGCCTTTTTCCATGTCTTCTCTAAAAGCATCACCATAGCGGATAACACCTGATTCTATCATTTCGCGCAGCAGGTCATTCCCCTCACGTGTACGCTCACCCACACCGCCAAACACGGACATCCCCTCATAAGCTTTGGCAATGTTATTAATCAGCTCCATGATGATAACAGTTTTACCCACCCCGGCACCACCAAACAGCCCTACTTTGCCACCTTTAGCGTAAGGTTCGATAAGGTCTATCACCTTGATGCCGGTATAAAGAATCTCAGAATGAGTGGTAAGTTCCTCATATATCGGGGGGTCTCTGTGGATAGGATAGCTGGTTTTGGTTTCTACCTTTTTCAAGCCGTCAATGGATTCGCCAATAACATTGAAAAGCCGGCCTTTGATATTTTCACCTGTAGGCATGCTGATAGGACTTCCTGTACTGATGACCTCCATACCACGGCTCAGGCCATCTGTAGAGTCCATGGCAACCGTTCTGACAGTGTTTTCGCCAGTGGACTGCTGTACTTCAAAAATAACCTTTTCGCCGTTTTCACGTTCAATTACCAACGCATCATAAATCTTGGGAAGATCTTTTTCGTTATCAAAAACAACGTCAACAACAGGGCCAATAATCTGTGCAATGTGGCCGATATTTTTTTTCTCCATAAAATGCTTATGATTAGAGGATTTTTATTGGGGCAAATATATAAATTAAATACTATTTAAATTTGGTTCAGAAAGGATTTTTACGAATAAAATTCCAAAAAATCACCTTGGTGTTTTTTCCGGATATGATTAGATACTTAAGTTTTTTCTATGAAATAAAAGAAGCCAGGATACGCCAATGGTAATAGAGGCATCGGCAACATCGAAGATAGGACGGAAGAAGACTAAATGGCCATCAGCCCCAAATAAAAAATCAGGAATCCAGGAAGGGACATTCGACTGTGCAATATTAATCAGCGGAAAATAGAGCATGTCCACCACCTTTCCATGCAAAAAGCCTGCATAACCATGACCGAAGGGAACCAGAGTGGCAACCGAATGAAAAGTGCTTTGTGAAAAAATAAGGCCGTAAAAAGCACTGTCAATCATGTTTCCAAAGGCGCCGGCAAAGATAAGTGACATACTGATGATCAACCCGGTATTACTTTTTTGCCGAATGAGATAATACAATAAAATACCGATACCGGTAATAGCAAGTATTCTGAAAACACTCAGTGCAAGTTTCCCCCAGCTGCCGGCAAACTGCATACCAAAAGCCATTCCGTTATTTTCAGTAAAATACAGGTAAAACCAATGGTCGAAGATCGGAATATTTCCGCCTATGGGAAAGGTAAGTTTGATGTAAAACTTTAATGCCTGGTCAAGTAACAAAACCAGAAATATTACCAAAGCAGCTTTTTTCAAAACACTGTTTTATGAGAAATCAACAACTAATTATTAATATTGTTTTTCCGTTGTCTGGTTTTGGCTTCAATACTCAGCGTTGCGTGCGGTACAGCGCGCAAGCGCTCTTTGGAAATCAGTTTTCCCGTTTCGCGGCAAATGCCGTAGGTTCCGTTTTCGATACGTACCAATGCATTTTCCAGGTTATTGATAAAACGTTGCTGGCGGGCGGCAAGGCGACTGTTTTCTTCTTTTGACAATACCTGTTGTCCCTCTTCCAGCACTTTAAAAGTGGGAGAAGTATCGTTGGTGTCTGCTCCGCTGTTGTTGGTGTAAGCTTCGGTAAGTAATTTGAGATCAGCACGTGCCTTTCTCACCTTTTCCATGATAATCTGTCTGAACTCCTCCAGTTCTTCGGTAGAATACCTTAATTTTTCTTCTGTTTTCTTCTCTTCGTTCATGGCCTTATTATTTAGTGTTAATCATTTGCTATTCATCGCTTTCAAAATACGAAATTTTTCTCAATCTTTAGTCTTTTTTCTCAATCTTTATTTTAGCCGGAACCCCGTCAGTCAGCTCTACTTCCTCAAAGCTATTGTTTGAGGGCGACTCAATAAGGGTAACGTCTGCCAAAGTTTCGGTACAAATATAATCTTTAAACAATTGGAAAGCTTCAAATGTCTGTTCTGCCTTCACAATTTGGAGTAAAATACGGTCGGTAACCTCCAGCCCCATATCTTTGCGCATGTTCTGAATACGGTTGACCAGCTCGCGTGCAAGGCCTTCGTTTCTCAGCAAATCGGTAATGGTAACATCCAGCGCTACCGTCAGGTTGTCTATACTAGTTACACTCCATCCCGGGATATCCTGTGTGGATATTTCCACATCCTCGCTGTGAAGCTCCACCAGTTGGCCGTTCAGGTCAAGGGTAAGGGGTTCACCGCTTTCCAGCTTACGAATATCTTCCTGTCCCAGTGTATTAATTATGGCCGCTAACTGCTTCATGATTTTACCATATTTGGGACCCAGCGTCTTGAAGTCAGGCTTGATTTTCTTCACCAGCACATCTGAATCTCCGGTGATGTATTCAATCTGTTTGATGTTTGTCTCCGAAAGGATAAGATCTTCCACAGCCTGAACCTGTTTTTGAAAACGGGTATCAGACACTGGTATTATCACCTTGTTAAGAGGCTGACGTACACGGATATTTGTTTTTTTCCGTAGCGAAAGAATCATGGATGATATTTTCTGCGCCAGCTCCATGCGTTCTTCCAGCAACTTGTCAATCTGTTTTTCATCTGCTACGGGAAAATCGGTAAGATGAACCGAGACCTCTTTTGTCTTTCCACTTACATCGTTCAAATCTTTAAACAGACGTTCGGCATAAAAAGGGGCAATAGGGGCCATCAGTTGCGATACCACTTCAAGGCAACGGTACAAAGTCTGGTAAGCTTGTATCTTGTCTTCCGAATAACTGCCTTTCCAGAACCTCCTTCTTGACAGCCGTACGAACCAGTTGCTGAGATGCTCATTCACAAAATACTGAATGGCACGTCCGGCACGCGTCGGTTCGTAATCGGCATAAGCCTGATCGGTAGTTTTGATAAGCGAGTTCAGCTCGGAGAGTATCCAGCGGTCCAGCTCCGACCGTGTTTCAACAGGAATTTCCTGTTCGCTGAATGTAAAGCCATCGATGTTGGCATACAGCGCAAAAAAGGCGTACGTGTTATGCAGCGTTCCGAAAAATTTACGGCGAACCTCATCGATACCGGCAAGATCAAAACGCAGGTTATCCCAGGGTTGTGCATTGGTAATCATATACCAGCGGGTAGCATCGGCACCATATTTCTCAACAGTTGAAAACGGGTCTACAGTATTGTTGAGCCGTTTCGACATCTTATTACCCTTTTTGTCCAATACCAGACCGTTGGAGACCACCGTTTTATAAGCTACGGAATCGAAAAGCATCGTGGCAATGGCATGTAGTGTAAAAAACCATCCGCGGGTCTGGTCAACGCCTTCGGCAATGAAGTCGGCAGGATAATTTTTCAAAAAGGCCTCTTTATTTTCAAAAGGATAGTGCATCTGGGCATAGGGCATAGAACCCGAATCGAACCACACATCGATGAGCGAAGGTTCGCGGTACATCTTTTTGCCCTTGTCGGAAACCAAAATGATTCTATCAACATAAGGACGATGGAAATCAAAAGTCCGGTAGTTTTCGTCGCTCATATCTGCCGGGTTAAAATCTTTCATCGGATTTTTGGCCATAACGCCGGAAGCCACCGCTTTCTCCACTTCAGCTTTCAACTCGGCAGCCGAGCCAAGGCATTTTTGTTCCGTACGGTCTTCGGTAACCCAAATGGGCAACGGAACGCCCCAGAAACGAGACCGCGACAGGTTCCAATCCACCAGATTTTCCAACCAGTTCCCGAAACGACCTTCGCCGGTAGCTTTCGGTTTCCACTTGATGGTTTTGTTGAGCGCAATCATCCGGTCCTTCAACTGCGTTGTCTTCACAAACCACGAGTCCAGTGGATAATACAAAATAGGTTTGTCTGTGCGCCAGCAATGCGGATAGCTATGTACATGCTTCTCTATTCGAAAAGCCTTATTCTCTTTTTTCAGTGCCACGGCAAGGTCAATATCCAGACTGCCATCCTTATCATTGAGGTTTTCGTCGTAAGCATTTTTTACAAAACGGCCTGCGTATTCTTTATACAGGTCAACATTCACAAAACCCTTCACAAACTGCTCATCCAGCATCTCCACCGCATAAAAACGACCTTTTAAGTCAACCATAGGACGCTTTTCGCCGTTTTTATCCAGCAAAATCAGCGGGGCGATACCGTTTTCTTTGGCTACACGATCGTCATCGGCACCAAAAGTAGGGGCCATGTGGACGATCCCCGTACCCTCTTCGGTAGTAACAAAATCACCGGTGATTACCTCAAAAGCTTTGCCCATGGGTTTTACCCACGGAAACAGTTGCTCATAAGCTATACCGGTGAGTTGCATTCCTTTGTAGCTTGCCAGCACACGGAAAGGGATATGTTTATCGCCGGGTTTATAATCTTCAAAAGCAAGGTCTTTGTCCTTGGGATTAAAATAGGCATCTAACCGGTCTTCGGCCAGGACAACTACTTCGGGAATTCCGGTGTAAGGATTGAAAGTCTTAACTTTCAGGTAATTGATTTTTTGCCCTACAGCCAGCGCCGTATTAGAAGGCAGCGTCCAGGGCGTTGTTGTCCAGGCGATGAAATAGATATCATTGTCGCCGGAACCTTCAAACAGAAATCCGGAACGGTCATTGCGCATCACTCTAAACTGTGCTACAGCAGTGGTATCCGTCACATCGCGGTAACAGCCAGGCTGGTTTAGCTCGTGGGTACTCAGGCCGGTTCCGGCTGCCGGTGAGTAAGGCTGGATAGAATAGCCTTTATACAGCAATCCTTTTTCGTAAAGCTGTTTCAGCAGGTACCAGACCGACTCCATGTATTTATTATCAAAAGTGATGTACGGATGGTCAAGGTCAACCCAGTAACCGATTTTTTCGGTCAGGTCGTCCCACATATCTTTATATTTGAGCACCTCTTTACGACAGGCATTGTTGTACTCTTCCACGCTGATTTTCTTGCCGATATCTTCTTTGGTGATGCCAAGGGTTTTCTCTACGCTTATTTCCACCGGAAGGCCATGGGTATCCCAGCCGGCTTTACGCTGAACATATTTTCCTTTTTGAGTCTGGTAACGGCAAAAAAGATCTTTGATAGTACGCGCCATCACGTGATGGATTCCAGGCTTCCCATTGGCCGATGGCGGCCCTTCGTAAAATACAAACGGCGTACCTCCTTCACGGATTTTCAAACTCTTTTCAAAGATTTGGTTTTCGCGCCAAAACTCCCCGACCTCGTCTCCAATCTGTGTTAGGCTTAACTGTTTATATTCCTGATATTTATTCCCCATGCGGATACACCTTCTATATATTCGTCAAAAAATTGGCTGCAAAATTAGAAAATTTCAACGCACCTTATACATATTGTGTAAATTTTTGATTAGCGGCAGGTTCAAGTCTCAAACGTGACAGATTATCAATCTGAATTGTCTAAAAAATATTTTTCCAAAATAAGTTGACTTTTCAAAAAGTTTATTATAAATTTGCACTATTATTATATAGTAATCATTACTAATTAGGAATAAATCTATTATGAAAACAGAGGCCATCAAGGGGAAATTGAAAGAGGCTGGGCTGAAGATCACACCGCAAAGAATAGCGGTGTTACAAGCATTGGTGGATAACCGACAGCATCCCTCAGCAGAGGATCTGATAAAGACCATACGGCAGGTTCATCCTAATATTTCGGTAGGAACAGTTTATCAGATACTCAATACTTTGGTTTCCAAGAATATCATTGGAAAAATTGAAACGCACAATAATGTGATTCACTATGATCCAATTACAGAAAGTCATCATCATTTGTACATTGAGGAAAGCCGGGAAATTTTGGACTATTTCGACAATAAACTTACGGCCATGGTGGAGGAATACCTTGAAAGGCATGACAGATTAAGCGACATCAGTATTGAAGATGTTAAAATTCAGATTATTGGAAAAAGGAAAAAATCTCAAATGTAAAATAATCAGAAAGCAATTAAATCATTTCTATAAAAATGGGTAAAGAATTAGCCAGGTAAGTTGCCAGGAAAATAAATATTAATTTTAAATCTTAAAACAGTAAAACATGAAAAGTTTAAAAGGAAGCAGAACAGAACAAAATCTGTTAAAATCATTTGCCGGAGAATCACAGGCAAGAATGCGTTATGACTATTTCTCCAAACAGGCAAAAAAAGAAGGACTGGAGCAAATTTCAGCAATTTTTGCCGAAACAGCCCTCAATGAAAAAGAACATGCAAAACGCTTTTTTAAATTTCTGGAAGGGGGCCCTGTGGAAATTACAGCCACCTATCCGGCCGGAGTAATTGGCACAACGCTGCAAAATCTAAAAGCTGCTGCCGAAGGTGAAAACGAAGAGTGGACAGAACTTTACCCCGAGTTTGCCCGTATTGCCGAAGAAGAAGGCTTTAAAGAGATAGCCACTGCTTATCGGATGATTGCCAAAGTAGAGAAAGCCCACGAAGAACGTTATTCAACACTATACAACAACCTGGAAGAGGGACATGTATTTGAGAGAGACGGCGTTGTAATATGGAAATGCCGCAATTGTGGTTATCTCCACGAAGGGAAAAAAGCCCCCAAAGTGTGCCCGGCCTGCCTGCATCCGCAATCTTATTTTGAAATACAGGAAACGAATTATTAAAGTATCCTAAATTTTATCAAATACCGGATCTGTATTATACTTATCCGGTATTTTTTTATGAAAATGAGTACGCTTAGCTTTTTCCGGCCACATCCGAAAATGGCCATTAGGGCATTTTTCAATTTCGGCAAAAGAATCATAAGGTTGCATTGATAAAACATTGAGCCGCTGTTTTAAAATTATCCACTCATAATCCTTACTTTTGTAGAAAAGGGAAAAGGAGTTATTCATCATTTAGAAAATAAAAAATCATGGCCATAGAAAATTTTATTGCATACAACCCTACACGCCTTCATTTTGGTAAGGGAGTGACGGAGACCCTTGGAAAAACGGTCAGACAATATGGGAAAAAAGTTCTGCTGGTTTACGGAAAAGGTTCTGTGAAAAAATACGGTTATTACGACCAGATAATCTCCCAGCTGAAAAAAGCCGGACTGGAAATTATTGAATTCAGTGGCATTAAACCCAATCCGGTGGTGGACGATGTGCGGAAAGCCATCGCTCTGGGGAAAGAAAAGAATATCAATGTTATTGTGGCTCTCGGTGGCGGCAGTGTCATCGACTCATCGAAAATTATCAGCCTGGGACTGGTGAACGACATTGATCCATGGGAGTTCATGACCTGGCAGGCAATGCCTGAGAAATCAGTTCCGCTGGTCACAGTGCTGACGCTGGCAGCTACCGGAACAGAAATGAACGCTGCTGCCGTCCTGCAAAATCGTGAAACCGGTCAGAAACTAGGATTTGTCAACCCCATGCTTTTTCCGAAAGATTCATTTCTGGATCCTTCTTTCACGGCAACGGTTCCCGGAGATTACACGGCTTACGGTATTGTAGATTTGATTGCCCATGCACTGGAGGCCTTTTTCGGTGGTGGAGAGCCATCGGTTACCGACAGGATTACCCTCGCTATCATCAAAGATGCTATGGAATGGGGCCCACAACTGATGGCCGACTTGCAAAATGTAGATTTACGAGCTAACATTATGCTGGATGCTACTATGGCACTTAACGGGTTGACCAGTTACGGCAAAACCAGCGGCGACTGGGGAGTACATGGACTGGGACACGAACTTTCTTTTTTATATGACATGCCCCACGGCGCTACACTGAGCATAGCTTATCCGGCCTGGCTTCGGCTACAATCAGAACGGATCCCACAACGGATTCAAAAACTGGGAAAAGGCCTCTTCGGCACAATAGATTTGGAAGAAACCATTGAAAAACTGGAGGCTTTTTTCTCCTCTCTGGGTTCACCCATCCGGACTATTGAAACGGGTATTGGTACTTCCAAAAAAGAGGAAATTCTGAATCAGATGAACAAAAACAAGGTTTCAGGGATGTACCACGCTCTGGATGATGACGACAGGGCAAAACTGGTGGACTGGATGATGTAAATCGCACCTCAAATTGTCACATTTTTTATCCGCTTACAGTAAAGTTTTTTATTTGTCAGAATAAAAGACCTTTTACTCTTTTATTTGATAAAATTGCTTATTTTTGCCTCGTTTAATATGAGTTGTTATCATTAATTTAAAATAAGCAGAAATGGAAACATTAGATGTAACACAAATAGAACCAAGGTTAAAGCATCCTACGATTTTTCAAAAATTTGATGCCTTATCCGGTGGCGAGGCATTCGTTATTCATAACGACCACGACCCCAAACCTCTATATTATCAGATGGTTGCAGAAAGAGGAGAGACCTTCGACTGGGAGTATCTTGAAGAAGGCCCCGAAATATGGGAAGTCAAAATCAGCAAACGGAACCTCAAAAGAGAGCCTTTGACAATAGGAGAACTTGTTACGGAAGATTTCAGAAAAGCAGACGTTTTCAGCAAATATGGATTAGATTTTTGCTGTGGTGGCGCCAAATCACTCAAAGAAGCTTGTGAGGAAAAAGGAATTAGTGAAAAGGAAGTTGCAACAGCGCTTACCGAAGTAGAAAATCAGGCTAAGAACAGGCAACAGGATTTCAATAGTTGGGACCTGGATTTTCTTGTCGATTACATCCTCAACATCCATCATAAGTATGTAAAAGGATCGGTAACCATGCTTTATGAGGTTAGCGGAAAAGTAGGGAGTGTGCATGGCGAAAATCATCCTGAGGTAATTAAAATTGCCAGTCTGGTTGAAACAATTGTCAGAGAGCTGGATACACACATTCAAAAAGAGGAAACTATTCTTTTTCCATACATTAAGAAACTGGCTATTGCCAAACGTGAAAATACAGCGTTGAAGCCCGCATCTTTCGGCTCTGTTGAAAGTCTGATCATGACAATGGAAACCGAGCATGTAGCTGTTGGCGGAAGCATGGACGAAATAAACCGTTTGAGTAACGGTTATGCTACTCCCGAAGATGCCTGTTCTTCTTATCGTGCTTTATACGCTAAACTCGACGAATTTGAACAGGATTTGCATCGGCATATCCACCTGGAAAACAACATATTATTTCCTAAGGCAATTCAACTGGAAAAAGAACTTTTGGGTTGAGTAACATTGGTGTACGCTTAGTGCTTCTTTAACCATAATTCTAATATACGTCCGCATTTACAACGCGGACATATATTTTCCTTTTTATGCCGGGTATCTGTTATAATTCTGATAAAGATACCTAAATATTTGTTATAAATGAGAACCGAAGATAGTGTCAGGAATCTTCCTTCGTAAAAACTGTCCTTTCAGACTGTTTCCTACCCATCGGTTTCTCTCAACGGCAATTTTACCGCCGGTAATGATATATTCGGCAGCGCCTTTGGTCAGAAATCCTTCATAAATATCCGAATCGCAATGCATGTGATGGGTTTGAGTGGAGATAACCAGTTCCTTTTCTGGATTCCAGATAACCAGATCGGCATCAGAGCCTGGAGCCAGCTCTCCTTTTTGCGGGTATAAACCAAAGATTTTTGCCGGCTGGGTAGAGGTAAGATCCACAAAACGGTTCAGGCTGATTTTGTTTTGTAAAACGCCGTATGTATAGAGCAACGTTAGCCGGTGTTCCACACTGCCTACGCCGTTGGCAATCTTCCGGAAATCATGCAGGCCGGTTTTTTTCTGTTCAAAAGAGAAAGGACAATGATCCGTTCCTATACTTTGAATGGTGCCGTCAGTAAGGGCTTTCCAAAGGGCACGGTTGTCGGCCTTTTTCCGTAGCGGCGGACTCAGCACAAAAGGTGCAGTTTGTTCAAAAGAGCCCTGATAATGGCTGTCGTCTAACAAAAGATAATGTGGACAGCTCTCGGCATAAACTTTCTGTCCCCGCTGCTGTGCCTTACGGATGGGCATAAGTGAAGCTTCGGAGGAGACATGCACAATATAAAACGGACATCCGGCTTCGGCGGCAAAGCCAATGGCTTTTTCCACAGCTTCGGCTTCGAGACGGGCGGGGCGCGACAACGGATGATATTCGGGCGTGGTTTGCCCGTTTTTTATAAAGTCGTTGCGTAATTGTTCTATTTCGTCGCCCAACTCACAATGTGCTGTCACCATTCCACCGGCTTCAGCCACAGCATGAAATACCTTTTTCAAATCTTCGTCCTCCAGGCCAATACTCTCTTTATATGCCATGTAAACCTTAAAAGAGGGAATGCCTTCCTCAATACAAGCCTTGATTTCGGAAGGTATAGAGGCTCTCCATTCCACCGGACTTACGTGGAAAGAATAGTCTGTCAGGCAGTTGGCCGCTTCTACTTTGCGTTGCTGCAAAGCTTCCTGCAGGCTTTGTCCTTTGCGTGGTGTTACAAAGTCGATGAGGGTCGTGGTTCCTCCGAAAAGTGCCGCCCGGCTTCCCGACAAAAAATCATCGCCGGAGTAGCCTGCCGGGGTCGGCAAATGCATGTGTACATGCGGGTCGATGCCACCGGGAAAAATGAGCATTCCGGTTGCGTCAATTGCTTTTTCTACAGTGTTAGGTATCGTTCCGGGATTTTCCACCCGACTGATTTTTCCCCCTTCGAGTAGGATGTCAGCGGCAAAAGTACGTTTGGATGTAACCAGTGTTCCGTTTTTTATGAGTATGCGCATGATATATCCTATTGTTCCTGTACCAGCTTCTTGGCAAAGTTGCCTTCCTTATCTTTTGTAAAACCGAGTTTCTTCAGGTACTTCATGTATTTTGTGCTGGACGCCGGAGCAAAAACCCTTTTAAAGCCTTGTTCAATGAACCGGGATCGCAGCCGCTGGTAAATGAATTTTCCATTTTTAAAATCACGATATTCTGGTTTAACGAAATCCAATCCCACGTACAGGATGTCTTTTTCTTCGCGGTGAGCAAGGAATACGCCGGCAACATTCAGGTTGCGCAGGATAAAAAAGCTGATGGTATTCATTTCGGGCTTATACGTAAAATCCGGGAAGAATTTGTTAATGTCTTTTTGGTGAAATTTCAAAAAAGCCAGCAGGTATTTGTTGTCGCCCCGCACTTCAAGCGTTTCGAAGACCTCTTTTTTTCGGTAGATTTTGGTTAAGTAATAGACATCGACCAGTACAATTATACCGTTAAGAACGGTAACCGGAATAGCATGAATCAGCAGCCCGTAAGTGGCGAATGCCAGCGCTCCCGCGAGGTTAATCCACCGAAATTTCACGATGGAGCTCATGGTCATGGAGACAACGATAATGAGCGAAGCAAAGTATCCGAATAAGCTTAATATGTCTGTTTGCATGGTAAAATATTATCTCTATGAACTCCGGTAGATTCCGGAAAATGTTTTAAACAGTTATGCTGAAAATGACTTTCTTTTGAAAAACTACCATGCAAAAATAGTCAAAGGATGGGGATGACAGGGATTAATTTTTTAAGATTTTATGAAATTTAATCTTCAATCTGTTCAAAAAGGTCATGCCAGTCAGGATTCATTTGAGTGATTATTGAATGATGCAAAACAAAGGCGGAAGCAATCTGCCAATATAAAGGCTGGGATTTTGTCAAGAGATTGCTTCGCTCTATCGCAAAGGCCTGCCGCACGGTGCTCGCAATGGGGACGGATTATTTCCTCGCTGCCAGCAGCAACTCCAGCATTTTGATGCCAGTCTCCGAAATTACGGTACCCGGACCAAAGATGGCAGCCACGCCGGCATCGTACAAAAATTGATAGTCCTGATGGGGAATTACTCCACCAACGACAACCATAATATCTTCACGCCCCAGCTTTTTCATTTCTTCCATAACCTGTGGTACCAGCGTTTTGTGTCCGGCGGCGAGGCTGGAAACGC
>CAYYOW010000014.1:0-34853 GCA_964473395.1 uncultured Lentimicrobiaceae bacterium
CTATTTCGCGCCGCAGCGACTCCTGCATCAATTCTTCATCGGTACCTTTGGAGTCAGAAGGAGCCATCATATCTATCAGTTTGGTATCTTCGTCAGGCACGATAGGCGCATCCATGGAAACAGACCGTGTGGAGATTTTCATGGCGGAATCAATTTTCTGTTCTGAAACGTCCATCTCTTTGGCAATTTCTCCGGACGACGGACGACGTTCAAATTTTTGTTCCAGCTTTGTACTTACCTTTCTGATTTTATTCAGCGAGCCGACCTGGTTCAAAGGCAGACGTACAATTCGTGATTGCTCGGCCAGTGCCTGCAAAATGGACTGGCGAATCCACCATACGGCATATGAAATGAATTTGAAACCACGGGTTTCATCAAAACGCCGGGCGGCTTTGATAAGTCCGACATTTCCTTCGTTTATCAAATCGGGAAGGCTGAGTCCCTGATTTTGATATTGCTTTGCCACTGATACAACAAAACGGAGGTTGGCTTTGGTTAGTTTTTCCAGTGCCTGTTCGTCTCCAGCTTTTATTCTACGTGCAAGCTGTACTTCTTCTTCGGCTGTGATAAGTTCTTCCCGTCCAATTTCCTGAAGATATTTGTCCAGAGAAGCGGTGTTCCTGTTAGTGATTGACTTAACTATCTTTAGTTGTCTCATAATAAATTAGTTCGTTTTAGATTTTAATCTACGTTATTACTTGTGAAAAGTTTCGCAATTTATTTAAAAATATTCTAAATTATATAGGTTTATGGTACAAATTCAAAAGAAATTCTCGTTCCGTTAGGGTATATTCCATTTACTTTCACCGTGTTGCCATTGCCATCCGACAATGCTTTCTCGATTTGCTGCCGGTTGCTTACCTCCCGGTCATTTACTTCCGTGATGATAAATCCCTCGGCTATGCCCCCTCTTTGTAGGATGCCTTTTTTAACCCTGACGACTTTTAACCCATGGTCGATATTCAGATTTCCCAAATCATTTTCGGAAGCTGCTTTTAGTATGGCACCGAGGTCGTTATTGTAAAAAGCTTTTTCTGCTCTCACCAGGCCTGTTGTACCATTTTTGTTCTTCAGTATTATGGTTATAGTTTTCTCTTTGTCGTTTCGGTTAAGGCCTACACGTACTTTGTTGCCCGGACTGTATTGTCCTATAATACCCATAAGCTCGGAAATGTTTTTTATGGGATGACTGTTGATGGAGGTGATAACATCTCCTTTTTTAACCCCGGCTTTGTAGGCACCACTTCCTTCCACTACGGCAGCCACATATACGCCATTTAAATCCATAAGATGTTTTTCCTTGGCAAATCCGGCATCGATATCACGGATTTGCACTCCCAGATAAGCACGTTGAACCTGACCGTAGTTCATGAGATCGTTAACAACTTTTCTCACCAGGTTAACAGGAATAGCAAAAGAGTAACCTTCGTAAGCTCCTGTTTGCGAGGCAATGGCAGCGTTGATGCCGATAAGCTGGCCGGCAGTATTTACAAGTGCCCCACCACTGTTTCCCGGATTTACGGCAGCATCGGTTTGGATAAACGACTCAATGGCCGTTTTCCCTCCCAAAATATGAATGTCGCGTGCTATTGCACTGATAATCCCCGCTGTAACCGTTGAGGTCAGGTTGAAAGGATTTCCTACTGCCAGCACCCATTGCCCCACCTTTAGGTTATCAGAATTGCCATAAGTGAGATAAGGCAAGTCCTTGGCATCCACTTTGATAAGTGCCAGGTCGGTGGAGGGAGAAGTGCCGATAATTTTGGCCTCCATTTCCTTTTTGTTATTGAATGTTACAAATATTTTGTCAGCTCCATCCACCACATGGTTGTTGGTTACAATATATCCGTTTGGTGAGATAACTACCCCTGAGCCAAAAGCGATAAGTGCCCGCTGAGGCTGGCCATAAAGATAGCCACGCAACGAACCAAAGAAATTATCATAATAACGCGGTTTTATGCCTATGATGGTTTTAATATGAACGACGGCATCCACAGTTTTTGCTGCTGCTTTGGTGAAGTCGGTATTTTGGGGAAGTGTGTAGGAAGTTTGAACCACCGGAGTGTTTTGGATTTGGTTTTTGACAATGGGTGTTATCTCATTGGACGGTTGATTTTTAATAAAAAAGAAAGCAATTACTAAAACAAGAATTGTTCCGGCAACCGCTCCAGCGAAACTTTTAATGATTGTTTTCATTTGTACCTGTTTTTATTTTTAAAAGTATCTTATGACCAATTATTTTTCAAAATACACTTTCAGCGTATTTTGATTGGTAATCGGTATTATCTTTGCTGTCTGAGAGTATAACGTTATTTCAGAAATTTCGTTTCCTGAATGATGTTAATCTTTGTTAATCAGACAAATTCATAAATAAAGCTTTCGCAAAAATCCTTCCAAACTGGATGAGAAACTTTATTTTTAACAATTATTAAATACGTTGTAGATGCTGTTTTATAAATTTCAGGCCAACGGAAATGATTTTCTTCTTGTAGATGACAGGGAAGGTCTGTTTTCTGCCGGGCGGGAGGAGATAGCCAGACTCTGCCACCGGCATTTTGGTGTTGGCGCCGATGGATTGATACTTTTGAGGTCTTCCGGTTCCTATGACTTCGATATGGTATATTTTAATGCGGATGGACGTCCTGCCGAAATGTGTGGAAATGGTGGCAGGAGTGTTGCTGCCATGGCTTACATGAAAGGTATTGCCGGAAGAGAAATGCAGTTTTTAGCTTCTGATGGTGTGCATGAGGCGAAAATAGAGGATGCCTCTACAGGCAAGCGGGTGTTTGATGTCTCACTGAAGATGCAGGATGTAAAAGCAGTGAAAGTTTCCGATGATGGCTGGTTTTTAAATACGGGCGTTCCCCATTTTGTCCGGTTTTCTTCATCTGTTGAAGCGGTTGATGTACCGCGTATAGGTAGGAAAATCAGGAATGACAAGCGGTTTGCTCCAAGTGGTACCAACGTGAATTTTGTCGGAATTATGGAGGACGGACTTTTTGTCAGGACTTATGAACGCGGTGTGGAAGGGGAGACGCTTTCGTGTGGGACGGGCGTAACAGCATCGGCATTGGTCGCATTTCGTAAAACCAATCAACAAGCCACAAAGATACATACCCGTGGGGGCGATTTTCAGGTCAGCTTCCTCAAAGAGGGTGATGGGTTTACTGATATTTGGCTCCGCGGTCCGGCAGAATGGGTTTTTGAGGGGGAAATTCCTGACTAACGAACCCTGAGTTTTGTTCCTGTGGAGGCCTGATAATGTCTTGGTAGGTTATTCTTCTTCAACAGGCTGCTCAGCCTGATACCGTAAAGTTGAGAAATTGCCCATAACGTTTCACCCTGTTTTACAATGTGGTATTTGTATCCTCTCTCTGCTTTGGAGGCTTTTCTTATAATATAAAGCAGTTCCCCTGGATGCAGGATATTTTTTCTTTTCAGTTCATTAATTTTAAGTAACTTGTGCGTACTCATCTCAAACTCGGCAGCCACCTTTTTGAAAGTATCTCCTGATTTGACAATGATTAGCCGGCGGCCGTTATTTTCCAGAACAGGACGTCCATATATACTGGTTCTTACTTTGGCAAAGGAAGAAACCTGTGGTGTCAGGTAAGCCATGGCTTTCCGACTCTTTCTGCTTTTTCTGTTTCTTCTCCCGTGCCTTGCTCCTCTCTTGTCGTACTTATACAAATGATATTTTTCGATATAATTAATGAGTAGTTGCGGATACCTCGGGTTGGTAGCATAGCCTGCACGCTTCAAACCGTAAGCCCAGTCTTTGTAATCGGTTATGGGATAGCGAAAAAGAAAAGCATAACGTTGGCCTTTTGTCAGAAATTTTGAATGATCGCGGTAGGAAGCCTCCGCATTTTTATATTTCCGAAAACAGTCGTGACGAATATCGTCCGCTACGTATATTCTTTTCCCGCGCCAGCCGTTATGACATTTTATGCCGAAATGGTTGTTGGCTTTTCGTGCCAGTTTGCTGTTGCCGCTACCCGACTCCAAAATACCCTGGGCCAACGTTATGGAGGCCGGAATTTTGTAAGTCTTCATATCCTTAATGGCGATGTCCTTGTACTTATTGATGTATTCTCTGGTGGTCATTCTTCTTGACTGGCCAAAGACAGCGGGTAAAATACCTGCCATAATCAAGGTAAAAATAATAATACGAAAGCAGTTTTCACTTTTTCTCATTAGGACAAAATTAAGCGAAAGCCGTTTGTATTCGGATATGTTTTGATGCATTTGTTCACAATGTAATGTTAAAACAAAGAGTTAACGGGTTTGTTGTAATTCTTTAACAGTTTTCGGGTCGGGAAAAATCCAGAATAGTGGTTGCCATCGGACGTTTCCTTCTGCATCCAAGCGGCGGGCAACGGGAGCAATGCCTTTTACTGTTTTGGAAAATTGCATAGTTTCCCGATTGATGCGCCACTCTTCCATGAAGCGTAACCGCCGGATATCTTTTATTCCGATGTGTCTTATGATGAGCGTGTCTTTCATGGCGTATGGCGGTACCGGTTCTCTCACTTTTACAGCTACCGTATCGGTAAGAATTCGGGCCACAGCCTGTTTGCTCAAAGGTTGATAAAAATAATCATATACCTTAAACTTTCCGGAAACAGCCCCATGCAGGATGGTTTCAACCAGCTTTTCTCTCTGCGGGCCTACCAGATTTTGTATCCACCAGTCGTAGTTGGGATTGGGACTTTTTATGTTGACATCATATTGGATCTTTTTGGTGATGATTTCTTCATTTTTAGTGTGGCAGGATGAAAACAGCAATAAAGCCGGGATGATCCCTGCGAGAAAAATAAACGGGAGAGAAATTTTTTTCATCTGTATAATTTCAATTATCTTTGAACAAATAACGAAATTATGAAAAAAATCGTATCCACAACCTGGCTTGTGCTGCTATTGCTATCGCTGAATGCGCAGACTATTCCCACTGACCGCAAGATTAACTGGCGGCAAATTATGCAAAACTATACTTTTCAAGAGCCTGAGAAAGCTGTTAGTATCATGGACTACGGCGGCGTGGCGAATGGAAAAACCGATAATTCTGATGCTTTGAAACAAGCTATGGCATCATTTCAGAACCGTGCAGGAACCGTTTTATTCCCTGCAGGCATCTATCTCTTTAACAGCACAGTAGCCTTGCCGGACAGTATCCAACTGAAAGGTGCCGGGTCTGATGCTACCGTTTTAAAATTTGATTTGAACCAACAGCCAAAAAATTGTATCAGTATAACCGGCACTGTTGAAAATCATTTCGTTCGCCTAAAAGGAGGATATTCATTCGGGAGTTTAAAACTTTTGTCGGATTCCGCATCTTATTTTCATGCCGGCGATTGGGTTGAGATTCTGGAAAATAACGGAAGCTGGAATACGGTTCCTGCCGATTGGGCAAAAAATTCGGTCGGACAAATAGCCAAAGTTAAGGCCGTTTCGGGCGATACGATTATTCTGAGAAATCCATTGCGTATCACTTATCTCGACAGTTTAAATCCACGGTTGCAGCGCATGAAGCCGGTAAAAAATGTTGCTGTTTCCTGTTTGAAAATTACCCGCGTTGACAGACCGGCAGAAGGCGGCTATAATATATTTATTGATTATGCCATTAACAGCCGTCTGGCCGGACTGGAGAGCGATACAAGCTCCGGAAGTCATGTGTATATCAGTCGCAGTGCACTAATTAAGGTGGAAGGCAGTTACTTTCACCACGCTTTTGCTTACGATGGCATAAGTACGCACGGTTATGGTATTACGTTGGCTCATCATACCGGTGGGTGCCTGGTTGTAAACAATATTTTTTCACATTTGCGTCATGCCATGATGGTGAAAACCGGCGCCAACGGAAACGTCTTTGCTTATAACTATTCACGCGATCCTTTCAGAAGTGAATCTATCTCTGACTTGTCAGGCGATATTTCCTTACACGGGCATTACCCATTTGCCAACTTGTTTGAAGGAAATATTATTCAAAATATTATCATTGATCATTACTGGGGTCCCTCCGGACCGCTAAATACCTTTTTTAGAAACCGGGCCGAATTGTGGGGGATTATTATGACGCAAAGCGATACTACCGAGACTTCAGATCAGAATTTTGTAGGGAATGAATGTACGAATACCAGCTTTTTTCACGGCCAGTTTGCATTGAAAGGTGCCAATAATTTTGTGTATGCCAACAATATTCTCGGTGTTATTATTCCGGCCTCATCGGGAGAACTACCCGATACTTCCTATTATCTATCGGAAAAACCTGATTTTTGGAAAACGGATGAGCCGTGGCCGGATATCGGTTTGCCAAATGAGTTAGGAACGGGTGTTATTCCTGCAAAACAGCGGTTTGAAAATGAGGGGCTTCTCACCGTTTGTCCTGAAGAGGTAACGGCGGTGAGAAAATATATTACCGGTGATGCAGCATGGCAAATCGGGCCTAATCCGGTTCGTGGCAAATTGTATATTTTCGCTCCTGCCGGAGAGTTGTCAGGTGCATTCAGTGTCCGGATATATAATATGCAAGGGAAGCTGCTTTTGGCTAAAGAGTATCAGAAGAGAGATGTTGTAGTTACACTGGACAAAAATTTAAAATCTGGTGTTTATCTTGTAGAAATCAGTTCAAAAAAGAGCAGACTTCTAAAGAAAATTGTTCTGGTTAGATGAATGCATAACCTCTCACGCTCTTTGTCTGTCGGGAAAAAGTACCGTAAAATATCCACCGGATGCAACATCAAACGGATGGTTTGGGTATCATAACCCGAGCTCGATATAAGCTTTGCACACAGGTCAATACTAATCGCCTCACAAACCTTAATTTATGATTATTCCACGCTAACCTACTCAAAGAGAAAACGGTTTTGGTATATTTCCGGAAACAGGTTTAATCAGGGTCTCAGAACAACTCCGAGGTTCTTTTTCCCATCAATTTTAATGGTCAGCGGTTTATTAAACCTGACATGACGCAGGGTATCGCTTTCATATACCGCCGGTTGGCTGTCCAAAAACTCCAAATCAAAAACACCATCGTTTAAATAAGGGTTTATGGTAAAATAACCCACCCGGAAGGAGGTCAGATTTTGGAAAAAATGAGTTCCCTGGCTGGGATCAATACGATAATTTTTAAGTCCTGATTCCACAATAAGTCGTGCTGCCGAAATTTGTGGCCATTTTACAGGAACACCAAGCCACGGGTCAGAAGATCCCCAGCGTCCGGGGCCGATGAGAATATAGTTCTTGTTTTTTGCCAGAAACTTTTTGTTAAGGTCACCAATTATTTCTGCTGTCTTCCGGTTGTTGGCAGCATCAAAAGTTTGTGGTTTTATATAGAGTACATCCCTAACATCGTCAATCTGCCCGTTCCCCAATGCAGAATAGGAAAGAATCAATGTTTTGCTCCTATTAATTTTCTGAGGGTTCAAATGGACACTTTGTTCTTTGCTTGCAATGGGCCTGATTTGTAAAAGATAAAATTTTATTTGCTCTCCTTTTTTGGTATTCAAGTCCACAACGAACTCAATCTCAACTGGTTTATCCATCTCTTTGGCGCCAAGCCAGAGTATTTTTTGTAAAATTTCGGCCAGTGGGAAAATGTTATGCTTCAAAATGGGACTAAAAGTTATCAGCTTCTTCCCTTCGTAATTGTAGCCATCGCGAATAACATTGTTTTGCAGATCGTAGGTGCTGGCTATTTTTTTTATGGAACCATCTTTTTCAGCCTCTTTCACTCTGAGTTTCACCAGGTTGATGCTATCGTCTACGCTGGGAACAAATTTGTCGGGAGAGAGATCCAGCGCAAAGAAACATTTCTGGGTTTCGCGCAGTGCAGCGTCGGGCGTGGCAGTCTGCAAAATCTTTTTTGGATACTGTGGCGAGAACCGGAGGGAAAGGCCGCCGTCTACGATGTATTTTCCCAGGCCGAGGGCAATGTTTGCCGTGCCATCCTTAGGCTTTTCAGGCGGAATAGGGTAATAGTCAAGTGAGCGGGTGACACCTGAAAGGGTAGGGTAGAAGTAATTTCCATATCGTTTTCCACACACCTCCTGCAAGACCACTGCCATCTTTTCTTCGTCAAGCACATTGGATGTAGCCTGCATGTATGCTTTGCTGTCGGCAAAAAAAGCGGATGCAAACACACTTTTTATAGCCTGATTCAGCATCTCAAACTTTTTGTCTAAATTTTTCTCTGTCGAAGGGATCATGTAGGTATTGTAGATTCCTGCAAAAGGTTGATAATGGCTGTCTTCCAGAAGGCTTGAGGAGCGTACGGCTAGTGGCTGACTCACCAGCGAAGCGATGGTAAACAGATCTTCCTGTACCGATTCGGGAAGTTTGGCATCCAGAAAAAACTGCAATATCTGCTCATCAGAATGTTTAGCCGAGAGAGCAATGGGATAAAGCTCATTGTTGTCCATAAACTCATCGAAGATGTCGGTACCCAACACAACAGTTTTTGGGATGGAAATGTCAATATTCTCATACAGATGATGCAACTCGTTGCGGTTGATAAGAGAGTCGAGAAATGCCAATCCACGGGCTTTTCCCCCTATAGAGCCTTGCCCTATACGTGAAATGGAGAAATATTCATCGAAAGTTGCACGGTCGAATTGGGAAATAACACCCCGCGACTTGGTGATACGAAAACTGCTTATTGAATTAAAAATGAAATACCGAACATCGTTTATGTTGTTAAAATCCTCGGTTGTAAAAGATTTAAAAAGCCTGGCCAGGGAAAATAAAGCTCTGGCACGTAACCATTTGGAGAAGTGATCTCGTTCGATATGATAGCGCAAAGACTCTTTGGGAATCTGAAATATTTTCTCCTGCAAATCTTTCAGGTTACGGGCACGCCCTACTTCCTTGTTCGTAGCCGGGTCCTTGAAAATAAAATCACCGAATCCGAAATAATATTTAATAAAGCTGCGTAAATCGTAAGGCAGGCTGGAGGAGTTCTTATCAATAAAACCTACTCCCAGTGCTTTAGCCTTTTGTTCATTCTTAGGATCAGACGACTGGAGCAATAGCGGCATAAAACGATTTTCTTTTTTTATGCGTCTGAAAAGCCTTAATCCTGCTTCCGGATCTCTTATGCCCCTGCGGGGATAGCTAATATCAGAGATGACACCCAGCAGATTGTTTTTGTACTTTCTGTAAAGATGCATTCCTTCTTCATAATCGGTGGCTAGCAAAATCTTCGGACGCCCCCGTGCTTTCAGCATTTTTTGGTGCTCGTTAAGCCCTTCTGTAACAAAAGCTTTCGACTGCTTAAATATGATCTTGTAAATGTTGGGCAAATAGCTGGAATAGAAACGAATATTGTCTTCAACAAGTATAATCGTTTGTACCCCCACTGTTTTTACATCGTGTTCTACATTCATCCTGTCCTCAATCAGCTTTATAATGGCCAACAACAGGTTGGTATTCCCTAACCAGCTAAAAACATAATCGATGTTGCTCAGATCCAGCTTTTCAATTTTCAGACTCACCTCTCTGGAAAATGGAGAGAGGGCAACCACCGGCACAAGCGGAAACTCTGCTTTTACTGAGGCGGCCAGTCTGAAAGTACCTTTGTTGTCAAAACTGAGCATAGAGATGACCAAATCAACACTCTCTTCCTGTAATGTCTTTATTGCTTCCCGCAACGAGGTAACCTGAATAAAACGGGGAGGATAACGTAGGTTCAACGACATATACTCGTTGAAAATTTGCTCTTCAATACGTCCGTCTTCCTCCAATATAAATGCGTCGTAAACACTGGAAACCAGCAGGATGTTATAAATACGTTTTCTCATTAATAAGCTGAATGAAGCTTCGTTGAAGAAATATTTGGAAGAAAGGTCTGTTTGTTTCGGAATCATTGCCGCAGCTGTTTTGCAGCAAAGATAAGGGAGTTTTGGGAATGATGAATGTTGAATGAAGGAATGATGAATGAGATAAAGCTTATCAAGCCAAAGAAAGATTACACCCCTCTCCAGATTTAATTCCGGGCCACTTTGTGGGGATCGTGCGGTAGCGTGGCGTGGAAAGTGGAAAGTGGAAATCTGATGAATCAAAGAAGTCACCCATTAGTATAACCAGACTCCCACAGTCTGTCCCGTTCCAAACGGGGTCAAACCACCCACAGACCAATGCGTTGACGCGAAGATGAACGAGGTGAGCTCTACAGTACAACGTTTAGCTACAGAGAGACCATTGTTTGACAACGGTCTTAACAACGACTACCTAAACTATTGCCTGACCACTGAATGACAACTACCTGACTATTATCCCTATCTTCTCTAAACGAAAAAAAGTTATTTTTGCTTTATAAACCGGTAGTTATGCCTCAGGATATCCAGGAAATCTTTTCAAGAAAGATAAAGCCGCTAAATTTTGAACGTACAATGGGCCTTTTCGGAGCCACAACCATCGGCGTGGGTGCATTAATGGGAGCCGGAATTTATGTGCTGATTGGAGCCGCGGCAGGCGTTGCCGGCCCTTCGGTTATCCTTACTTACTTTATCACTGGAGTCCTGGCTTTTGTAACCACCCTTATGTATGCTGAGTTGGGACGAATTATTCCCCGTTCCGGTGGCGGTTATACCTATTCCTATAAAATTTTGGGTAGTATTGGTGGCTTTACATCCGGATGGTTTCTGGCGCTCGGCAGTATTTTTGCCTGTGGGCTGTATGCTATTGGTTTTGCCGAATACACGATCTCCATCTTAGGAATAGATGTACCTGGTTATGTAGCTAAGTTTGTGGCAGTAGGCGTTACCCTGTTTCTTGCATTTTTGAATGTTTTGTCGTCTGGAAAGAAGAAACTCAATCTGCAAAGCTGGATTATCTGGGGAAATGTGGGCGTTTTGTTATTGCTTATTGTTTTCTCTGCTTTTCATGCCAAAGTTCAGAATATTCATCCGCTTTTGCCAAATGGCTTTGACGGAACGCTGGCTGCTATCTCATTGATTTATATCTCTTTCTTTGGCTATCAGATGATTGCCAATAATGCGGATGAAATTAAAGAGCCTGAAAAAACGGTCCCTAAAGCCATGAAACTTTCCATGCTCATCAGCATAGGACTTAACCTGCTCATTGCTGTTGCGGCCGTGATGACGGTCCCCTGGCACGAACTTGTTGCGAGTCATGCTCCGTTAGTGTTGGTGGCCAACAAAAGTTTTGGGGGCAGGGGCTGGCTTTTGATTTCTCTTGGCGGTATTATGGCTTCGCTGGGAGCGCTGAGCAGCACCATGGTTTCTCAAAGCCGGCAAATTTTCGAGATGGGCAAAGACAGGTTCTTCCCTGATTTTCTGGGAAAGCTAAATGCAAAAACCAAACAGCCCAAGACTGCACTTCTTTTTGGTGCTGCTTTCGTTAGTATTATTTTACTTTCAGCTGATCTGACATTTATTGCCAAGGCTGCAAACTTCTCATTGTTGGTTTCTATGTTGCCTGTTTCGTTGGCACTCAGGAAGATATACCGGAAAAATCCGGATATAAAACCTAAGGCAAAATGGAAAAACCTTCTTCCTGAAGTTACACTCATTATTAACATTGGCCTTTTGTTGACGATGGGCATCGTCTCGCTTGCTTTCGGTCAGCAGTTGCTGGTGGTGGGAGCAGCCATTTATTTTTTCTATTCCCGTAAGCGGGAAATGCGTCACAGGGGGGGCGTGAATATTATACTTGAGGAAGAAAGAGGTTTCTCTTTTTTTACCCGGAATACGCTTCTGGTACCAATGTCGAATCCGGAAACCCAAAAATCGCTACTGATGCTTTCCAACACACTAATGGCTAAACGGGGTGGCAATATTATTGTGTTGGCAGTGAAAGATGTTCCTAAAGGAAAAGATTTTTATGAGGCGCTTTCCGGTGCTAATGAGTCGCTTGAGGTGATAAAACGCGGGGTGGAACTGGCCAAGCTCAGCAATATAAAAATGACCCCGATAATACGTGCAGCACATAATGTAGCCCGAGGAATTGTTCAGGCCGGCGAAAGTGAAAACAGCAACCTTATCATCATGGGATTCCCGCGCCGGAAAACTCCGGGGAAACCCAGCATACTGAGCCAGGTGATGAAAATGTCAGTGACAGATATTGTTGTAATGAACCTGAAAACAGATGTGGGAAAGTTCAACCCACGGAAAATTGCCTTGTACGTAAAAAGCTCTACCGACCTGAACCTCATGCTGAACTGTGCTACAGCAGTTGCTGAAAAAAGAGATGCACGCATTATTTTACTGAAATTTCTTCCGGCGAAATATTCCAAAAGACAAAAACAGAGAGCGGATAAGCTGATTGTGGAAGCCATTGAGAATTTCAATTCCAGCGCGTTGTACGACATTTCCTTAATCCCCACAGACCATCCGAAAGAAGAAATTCTGAAATACTCTACCAAGGTTGATTTACTGATTATCAGTGCTGAGCGGGGCATAAAGACGGCAAAATCTATCGAGGAAAGTGATTCTTTCCGTATTTCGGAACAAGCCGATTGTTCGGTGCTCATGGTGAAAAGCGTGAGCAAAATGAAAAAGCTGGCAGCCAAACTTTAAAAGATTTAACTGTTTTTTGTCCGGATAATATCAACAGCCGATTTCACCCACTGCTTACTGTCGTTAAGGCTTTTCACAAGAACCAGCTTTTCACCTCCCAGCTTACGGAAAAGTTTTTCATAACCGGTTTCTACTTCCACAAGTGTCTCCAGACAATCGGCCACAAACGAAGGGACAGTGATAAGTATCTTCTTGGCACCTTTCCGGGCTAATTCTTTGACAAGCTCATCAGTAAAAGGGCTTAGCCAGTTTTTGGAAAAACGTGACTGAAAACCGATGGAATATTGGGTTGTGTTTAATCCCAGCTTATTGGCCAGAAGGCGTGTTGTCTCATAGCATGTTGCTTTGTAGCAATTGGTTCCGTGTGCCGGCATCTGCTTGTCGCAAGTGCATTCGGTGGAAGAAATACCAGTATGAATTTTATTGACCTGACGTAGAGGAAGCCCGTGGTAAGAAAAAATGATGTGGTCAAATTTTTCCGGATGATAAGCGGCTATATTTTCGGAAAAGGCTTCCAGAAATTCCGGATGACTGTAAAACTGATTTACAAAACGTATTTCAGGAAAAGTTTCCCATTTTTGTGCTTCTCTCCTGACATATTCCTCAACGGTACCTGTTGTAGAAGAAGCGTATTGCGGGAACATGGGGAAAACAATCAGCTCGTCAAATCCCTGCTCTCTGATTTGCTGCAACGTCTTTTTCAGAGATGGATTTCCGTATCGCATGGCGGTGAAAACCCGGTAGTCTTCTCCCAGTGCAGGACGTAGCCTGTCAGCAAACTTTTCCGTATTCAGCAGTAGAGGAGAGCCTTGGGTAGTCCAAAGCTTTTCATACAGCTTTGTGGATTTTGGAGCGCGAAACGGAACGATGATGAAATTGACCAGTATTTTTCGCAGAAAACGGGGCATATCCATCACCCGCTTGTCGTTCAGGAACTGTGACAGAAAGCGGCGAACAGCTCTCACCTCTGCCTTGTCGGGAGTTCCTACGTTGATGAGCAATACCGCTTTTTGTTTTTTTTGCATGGCTGTAACAGAATAGCCTGTTGTTTTTCAATAAATCCTGCAGCTATGACTGCTGTCCTTTGAAAGGAAAAAGCAAAGATAGAAAAATCAACAGCCGGTAATTTACAAACTTTGTGCCTTGGAAAATGATAAGCCAGCTTTATCGATTCCTGGCACTTTCCACGGAGTTTTTAGAAAATGGTAAAATAAAAAAAGGGCTGCGATAACCCGCAGCCCTTTCGAGATAAGCTGTGAAAAAATCTATACGAGTCCCTGAGCAAGCATGGCATCGGCAACTTTTACAAAACCGCCGATGTTCGCGCCTTCCACATAATTTACATAATCCCCTTCAGTACCATATTTGACACAGGTAGAGTGGATATCTTTCATAATTTGATGGAGGCGGCTATCTACCTCTTCACGTGTCCAGCTCAGGCGCAGGGAGTTTTGGCTCATTTCAAGGCCGGAAACGGCAACTCCGCCGGCATTGGCTGCTTTGCCCGGAGCAAAGAGTATCTTATGCTCGTGGAAGACCATGATGGCCTCTGGTGTAGAAGGCATATTGGCGCCTTCGCTTACTGCAATACAACCATTGGCCACCAGTTTGCGGGCGTCCTCTTCGCTTACTTCATTTTGCGTGGCACAAGGCATGGCCACATCGCATTTTACGCCCCACGGACGTTCGCCTGCATGATACTCAACGCCATATTTATCAGCATACTCTTTGATGCGACCGCGTTTAACATTTTTTAGGTTAAGAACGAAAGCCAGTTTTTTGGCATCAATACCATTTGGATCGTGGATGTATCCTGAGGAGTCGGATAGGGTAACTACTTTTCCGCCCAGCTGGGTCACCTTTTGGGTTGCATACTGGGCAACGTTTCCGGAACCGGAAACTACTACGGTTTTGCCTTCGAAAGTTTCGCCTTTGGTGGCCAGCATTTCGTTGGCGAAATAGGTGGCACCATAGCCGGTAGCTTCGGGGCGAATCAAAGAGCCTCCCCATTCAAGGCCTTTGCCTGTGAGAACACCTGTAAATTCGTTTCGTAACCTTTTGTACTGACCGAAAAGGAATCCTATCTCACGTCCGCCTACACCAATATCACCGGCAGGAACGTCTGTGTCAGGTCCGATATGGCGTTGTAATTCAGTCATAAAGCTTTGGCAAAACCGCATAACTTCATTGTCTGATTTTCCTTTGGGGTCAAAGTCGGAACCTCCTTTTCCACCACCCATGGGTAGAGTCGTCAACGAATTTTTCAACACTTGTTCAAAGGCAAGAAATTTCAAAATACCAAGGTTGACTGTGGGGTGAAACCGCAAGCCTCCTTTGTACGGGCCAATAGCACTGTTCATTTCTATACGGAAACCACGGTTGATCTGGACACTTCCTTTGTCGTCCAGCCATGGAACACGGAACATGAGAACACGCTCTGGTTCAATCATCCTTTCAAGGATTTTAGCCTCTTTGTACTGTGGGTTTTCTTCGATAAACGGAACCAAAGATTCCACTACTTCATGAACGGCTTGATGAAATTCAACTTCGCCGGGATTTTTGGCAATGACCTTAGCCATAAAGTCATTGATCTGCTGTTCGTAATTTGCCATTTTAGATTTTTTTTAAAGGTTAAACGTATTTTTTATTTCCAAGCCCGAAATTACCTATAATCCTAAGTCGGTGAATATTTCACAGCGGCATTTGGGGGGTTTTCGTAGTAATTTAAGGGAATTACGTATTGATTGGCTTAGTTTCTTTATTTGTTCTTCTTGGTAACATGATATGCTATTGGCTTTCTGTGAGATATATTTATATCGAACTCAGGTTGGTAAGTTTCCTGATGAAAGCAGGATAATATTTATGTTTCCGAAATCGATGCCTGTCACCTTCTGACAAAAAAAAGCCATCCTTTGTAGAATGGCCTTCGTAATGGAAAAATATTTTAAACGGCAATACCCTACAACACGGGATACTGTTTGAAAATTTCGGCTGACCGCATGAGGATATCCACATATTGAGCACGACGATAAGCGAACGGATCTTTCACATTTTTCATGGAGAGGTTTCCCCTGAAGTCATCAAGTGTGCTGTATTGTTTGTTGGCCATCCATATTTCCATGTCTTCGAGGATCTTCTGAATTTGTTGCGGGCCGTGCTTGTAAAGCGTACTCACCACCTGTACGGCATCGGCGCCGGCCAAAATCATTTTAATAACATCTTCGGCGTTGAATATTCCTGTGTTGGCACACACATCGCAATTGAGCTGGCCATATAACATTCCGGCATAGCGCAGTGGCAAAAGGCTATCCTGATCGCTACTCAGGTTATAGGGGAAATTCATTTTTTCGCTGTTGATATTGATGTCGGGCTGAAACAAACGGTTAAACAGAACCAGTCCGTCAACACCCTTTTTATCCATCTCGTTAAAAACATACAACGGGTTGGTATAGAATGAGCTCAGTTTCACGCTAACCGGAATGCTTACGGCTTTTTTAACACCGGCAATCACATCCAGTTCTTCATTGATAATGGCATTTCCTCTCATGTCAAACTCACGGGGATTATTGTAGAAATTTAATTCCAGTGCATCGGCACCGGCATCTTCCAGTTTCTCTGCCCATTCGTACCATGTATCATCAAAAACAGCATTGAGACTGGCAATAAGAGGGATACCGATTGCTTTTCTGGCTTCTTTAAAATGCATGAGAAATTCTTCAGGGCCGGCTTCATAAATGTCCTGCGGGAAAATACTTGTCATCTCGGCATTGCGGTCGGCATACTCGTTCATCTCCTCTTCCATTTGAAGTTGTTCCAGATTTATCTGCTCTTCAAACAACGATTTGTAAACAATGGCGGCAGCGCCTGCTTCCTCTAGCGCCTGAAGCATTTTTATGTCAATAACAAGATTACTTGCCCCAACAATGATGGGATTCTTCAATTCTAATCCGAGATATTTTGTTGTAAAATCCATAATAAATATTTTTTATTCCATCTTTCTATTCATGGCAGTAAAAATAGTCAAAATTGCAATTCGGTCAAATAGGGCTCAATCTAAAATCGTTTTAAATTGCATGAAATCACGGGTTTTCTTCAATATATATAAGTTAAAACAATAGATAAAAATTGTATTTTTGCATTCGGTCTTCAAAACGAAGAGTTTAAAATGTAAAAGCCTGATAATCAAATAACTAGACTAGTATTTTGGCGATTCAGAGAATATAATAAAATAATAAATGGAGACCATGAAACTTTTAAAAATTTAGATAAATGAGCGGAAAGAAAAAATTTATTACCTGCGACGGGAACTATGCTGCTGCCCATATTGCTTACATGTTTAGCGAAGTAGCTGCTATTTATCCTATCACACCATCGTCAACCATGGCTGAGTACGTGGATCAATGGGCTGCTTTTGGACAAAAAAATATTTTTGGTGAAACAGTTAAAGTTGTTGAAATGCAGTCGGAAGGTGGTGCTTCCGGTGCTGTTCACGGCTCTTTGCAATCGGGTGCTCTAACCACAACCTTTACGGCATCACAGGGGTTACTGCTGATGATCCCCAATATGTACAAAATTTCCGGTGAATTGTTGCCGGCAGTTTTTCACGTTAGTGCCCGTAGTCTTGCAGCCCAGGCTCTTTCCATTTTTGGTGACCATAGCGATGTGATGGCTGTCCGTAATACTGGCTTTGCTATGCTTGCTACCGGCAGTGTTCAGGAGGTTATGGATTTGGCAGGAGTAGCTCACTTTGTCTCTTTACGTTCGAGGATCCCTTTCCTGCATTTCTTCGATGGTTTCCGTACTTCTCATGAAATTCAAAAAGTAGAGTATTTTGAAGTGGAAGATTTGAAACATCTGTTTCCATTTGAAGATCTGAAAAAATTCAGAGACAATGCGCTGAATCCCGAACATCCCGTTACCCGTGGTACGGCTCAAAATCCTGATATTTATTTCCAGGCACGTGAAGCTGCCAACCGTTTTTATACCCCAATTCCTGATATGGTCGATGAATATATGCAGGAAATTACCAAACTTACCGGACGCGAATATCATCCTTTCACATATTATGGTGCTAAAGATGCCGAGCATGTTATTATGGCCATGGGCTCAGTTACCGAAACCATTCGCGAAACGGTTGATTATCTCACTGCCAAAGGCGAAAAGGTGGGACTGGTTGTAGTACATCTTTACCGCCCGTTCTCAACGCAATATATGATGAAAGCCATTCCTGAAACAGTGAAACGCATTGCCGTACTCGACCGTACCAAAGAACCCGGTGCCAACGGTGAGCCTCTGTATCTTGATATGAAAGAAGCTTTCTATGGCACTGAAAATGAACCGATTATCGTTGGCGGCCGTTATGGGCTAAGTTCAAAAGACACCACTCCGGCTCAAATTGTTTCTGTATTCAATAACCTGAAACAACGGGAACCTAAGAATCATTTCACCCTCGGTATTGTGGATGACCTTACCTTTACTTCACTTCCGCTGCTTCCCGAAATAAGTATTTCTGATAAGGGAACCGTCGAAGCTAAATTTTACGGACTTGGCGCTGATGGAACGGTGGGTGCCAACAAGAATTCCATTAAAATCATTGGAGAGTCCACCGATAAATACGCGCAGGCTTATTTCGCTTACGACTCCAAAAAATCGGGTGGTATTACCATTTCACATCTTCGTTTTGGTGATAAACCCATCCGCTCTACGTATATGGTTGGTTCACCTGATCTTGTGGCCTGCCATGTTCCCTCTTACCTTGGAAAATATGATATGCTGAAAGGGCTGAAAGATGGTGGCACTTTCCTGCTGAACAGTATCTGGGATGAGGAAGAGACAAAACGCCGGCTTCCCGATGATATGAAAAAATATATGGCCGTACACAACATTAATTTTTACACCATTAATGCTACAAAGATTGCTGATGAAATCGGCTTGGGTAGTCGTACCAACACCATCATGCAGTCGGCGTTCTTTAAAGTTTCCGAAGTGATTCCTTATGAGCTGGCAGTGGAGAAGATGAAAACTTTTATCTACAAGACTTATGGTCGTAAAGGTGAGGAAATTGTTGAGATGAATTACCGTGCCGTTGATGAGGGTGGGGATGTTACGAGAATTGAAATTCCCAAAGAGTGGGCAGGCATTGAAATAAATGAACAAAAAGAGGTGGATGATAGTATTCCTGCTTTTATTCGTGAGGTAGCCCGGCCTATAGACCATCTGAAAGGTGATGACCTTCCGGTAAGCGCGTTCAAAGGTCGCGAAGATGGTACTTTCCCCGCTGGTACTGCTGCTTACGAAAAACGTGGTGTGGCCGTTTCAATTCCCGAATGGATTGGCGATAAATGTATTCAATGTAACCAGTGTGCTTATGTATGTCCTCATGCCGCTATTCGTCCGTTTCTCGTGAATGAGGAAGAAGAAAAGAATGCTCCTAAGGATATGCTGTTCCTCGAAACCAAAGGTAAGCTGAAGCCGCTGAAATACCGTATTCAGGTTAGCGTGTTGGATTGTACTGGCTGTGGCGTTTGTGCCGATGTTTGTCCTTCTCCTGAGAAATCTCTCGTAATGGAGGCTTTTGAAACGCAGAAACACGAAGCAGAAAACTGGAATTTCCTGATTAAAAATATCTCCGATAAAACATTGGATGGTACTGTTGACAAATTTGTCAGTGTGAAAAACAGTCAGTTTGCCCAACCGTTGTTCGAATTTTCCGGTGCCTGTGCCGGATGTGGTGAAACACCTTATATTAAAGCTGCTACACAGCTATACGGCGACAGGATGATGATTGCTAATGCAACAGGCTGCTCTTCCATTTATGGCGCATCCGCACCAGCTACCCCATACACCGTGAATGAGCAGGGTAAAGGTCCTGCCTGGGCAAACTCATTGTTTGAAGATAATGCCGAATATGGATTAGGAATGGCTACAGGAATCCGCAAAATGCGTGACCGCATCGAGCGCTTTATGAATGAAGCCATCGAAGCGGGTATTACCGGCGAACGAAAAGAAGCTTTCGAAGCTTGGATTGCTGCCAAAGAAGAGGGAGAAGGATCTCAAGTGGCATCTGCAAAAGTGGAAGAAGTACTGAAAGGTGCTACCGATGAAGTTGCCAAAAACATCATGGAATTGGGACAATACCTAGTGAAAAAATCTATGTGGATTATTGGCGGTGACGGATGGGCTTATGATATTGGCTATGGTGGTCTGGATCATGTTTTGGCTTCCGGCGAGGATGTGAACATGCTGGTATTGGATACCGAAGTTTATTCCAACACGGGAGGACAGGCTTCCAAAGCCAGTCAGACAGCTGCTGTGGCAAAATTTGCTACTGCCGGAAAAGAGGTGCGGAAAAAAGATCTGGGTGCTATTTACATGACTTACGGATATGTGTATGTGGCTTCTGTTGCCATGGGTGCTAGTCAAAGCCAGTTTTTTAAAGCCATAAAAGAAGCAGAAGCTTATCCGGGACCATCGCTGATTATTGCTTATTCGCCTTGTATTGCACATGGATTGCGTAACGGAATGTCCCGCTCGCAACATGAAGAAAAACTGGCAGTTGAAGCCGGTTACTGGACAATGTATCGCTACAATCCTCTGTTAGAACTTGAAGGTAAAAACCCGCTTCATCTGGATTCCAAAGAACCTGATTTTGAGAAATTGAAAGAGTTCCACGATCTGGAAGTTCGGTTTACTTCCCTGAAGAAAACTTTCCCCGAAAGGGCCAAAGAACTTCAGGAAATAGCACTCAAAAATGCAAAGTGGCGTTACACCTTCTATAAACGTCAGGCTGAAATAGACTATTCTTCGGAAAATTAAGAAGTTAGCCGTTTATATTAAAAAAGCCGTTGCCGAAAGGTGACGGCTTTTTCTTTGTGCCCCTTGTTTGTAAGCAGGGTTATTTCTTACATTTGTCAAAAATTTAGTTATGGATAAATTATATAGTTCCAAAAGATTTCCCAAAATCACAACACACGTGCTTCAGGAAATGAAGCTGAAAGGGGAGAAAATTGCCATGCTCACCGGCTATGATTATTCCATGGCCAGGTTGCTCGATGAGGCGGGTATCGATGTTATCCTTGTGGGTGATTCGGCTTCCAACGTGATGGCTGGGCATGCTACCACATTGCCCATTACACTTGACCAGATGATTTACCATGCATCGTCGGTGATGCGTGCGGTAAGCAGAGCACTGGTGGTAGTTGACCTGCCCTTCGGTACTTATCAGGGCAACTCGAAGGAGGCGCTACATTCGTCTATCAGGATTATGAAAGAATCTGGCGCCAACGCGGTGAAACTGGAAGGCGGCGCTGAAGTAGTGGAGTCTATTGACCGTATTTTAACTGCAGGAATTCCCGTTCTGGGGCACTTGGGGTTAACGCCACAGTCTATCAATAAATTCGGAACTTATGTAGTACGGGCCAAAGAGGCTGGAGAGGCATCCAAACTTCTTCGCGATGCCAAACTGCTCGAAGAGGCGGGTTGTTTTGGCATAGTACTGGAAAAAATTCCTGCAGAGTTGGCCGCCAAGGTCACGAAATCGGTAAAAATTCCCACCATTGGCATTGGTGCCGGTCATGCTGTGGACGGTCAGGTGCTGGTGCTTCACGATATGCTGGGCATTAATCAGGAATTTTCGCCACGGTTTCTTCGTCGTTACCATAACCTCCATGATGAGATTATCAAAGCCTTCCTCTCTTACATTGGTGACGTGAAAGCCGTCGATTTCCCCAACAGTAAAGAGCAATATTGATTATCCTTCTTTTAGCCAGATTTTATGATTGGTAAACATCCTCTGGAAAAGCGTATTTTGTTTGAAGACAATCATTTAATTGTGGTCAACAAATTACCATCGGAGATTGTTCAGGGCGATAAAACCGGCGATGAGCCGCTGAGTGAAGCACTGAAAAAGTATCTTAAAGAAAAATATCATAAGCCGGGAAATGTTTTTCTCGGTGTCGTGCATCGCATTGACCGGCCAGTGAGTGGTGTGGTCGTATTTGCCAAAACAGGAAAAGCGCTGAGTCGTATGAATGAACTGGTTAAGCAACGTGCCATGCAAAAAACATATTGGGCAATTGTAAAAAACAGACCGCCGCAAACCGAAGGGAAGCTGGTGCATTATCTGGCGCGTGATCAGAAGAAAAACAAATCCTTTGTGAGTAAATTTTCAGGCAGGGAGAGCAAAGAAGCCGTCCTAAGCTATTGTCTGTTGGTTTCCGGCGATCGTTATCATCTGCTCGAAGTGGATTTACATACCGGACGTCATCACCAAATCAGGGCGCAGCTTGCTGCCATAGGCTGTCCTGTAAAAGGCGATTTAAAATATGGATTTTCGCGCAGCAATCCGGATGCTTCCATAAGTCTGCATGCCCGAAAAGTCTCTTTCGTTCATCCGGTGAAAAAAGATATGTTGGAGATTACAGCTGATCCGCCACACGATGTGCTGTGGGACTATTTTCTGAAGCAGATTACTCTTTCAAAAAAATAATTACTTTTTTTGTAGTCCGGTTTGGTCTTCCCGAACAATAAAAACCAATTACAACGTTTATCAATAAATTACTTTAAACTCGGCTTAAAATTGAAAAATAACATCAAAAAACGCACCTATTCTCCCACCGAAGAACGGCTAAACATCTGGTCGCACGGGCTAGGCTTTTTACTTGCTATTCCAGCAACTGTCTTTTTAGTCATCAAAGCTTCGATGCATGGAGATGCCTGGCAGATTGTAAGTGTTAGTATTTACGGAGCCAGCATGATGACTCTTTATCTGGCTTCCACGCTGTATCATTCGGCAAAAGATCCCGGAAAAAGGCACAAACTCAATATTTTTGACCATGCTTCCATCTATTTGCTTATTGCCGGAACTTACACGCCGTTTTTGCTGGTAACGCTGCGTGGAGCATGGGGCTGGAGCTTGTTTGGCGTAATTTGGGCAGCAGCCATTGGCGGTATTATTTTTAAGCTGTTTTACACTGGGAAATTCGATGTGGTTTCAACGGTTGCTTATGTAGTTATGGGCTCCATCGTGCTGGTAGCCATCAAACCGCTGGTGGCCAACCTTTCGTTGCCCGGCCTTTACTGGCTGCTTGCCGGCGGAGTGAGTTACATTATTGGTTCCGTCCTGTACTTACAGCGAAAAATGCCTTACCATCATGCTGTATTCCACCTGTTTGTGCTGGGTGGAAGCATCTGTCATTATATTGCCGTTTACAGTTATGTGCTGAAGTGATAACCGTTTTTGAGAAATATTCTTGGAATTTCAGTATGCTTCTCTCTTTGCAGTTTCCCGCACATCCTTGATTTTGGGGTGGTTTTCTAGTAGTCTCTCTGTAATATTATGCTACGGCTGATAAACCGACATTGCTGGTAGTGCCTTATTTTTAAAATCGAACAACACCAGATTTTCCCAGGGTGTACCAACGATGGATTGTGGTTCTTTGATAGATATCCACTCCGGTTCCCAGTAGCAAAAGCCTTTTCCGGCCGGATTGTTTTGCACAATGGTACTGCAACACTATAGTTATTTCATTCTCGTTATTTTCTCAACACCTTTTACCAGTTTTATTTTGTGTACAAGCTGGTCAAGGTGTTCGTGGTTTCTGATCATTAGACTGACGCGGCCTTCAAATTTTTTACCTTTCGTAATGAAGTTTATGGAACGCATGTTTACGCGCAGGTCGCCTGTGATGGCTTTGGTTACAGCTTCCACAATTCCCAGTTCATCGCTTCCGTTAATCTTCAAATTGATACGGTAATAGGGCTTGTCTTCTGATCCAATCCATTTTACATCTATGATCCGGTAAGGATAACGTTCGGACAACCGCTTAGCATTTGGGCAATTGCGACGATGAATGGAAATACCTCCAAGTGTGGTGACGAAGCCAAAAACAGCATCCCCCGGAATGGGGCTACAGCATTTGGCAAACCGGTAGTTGATGTTTTTCACATGGTTACCAATGTAAAGAATATCTTCATCTTTGTCCGGCTTTTCTCCGGGTTTGAGCAGGGGTTTTGTCTCTTCTTCCAGTGTTGTTGTCTCTTCCGGCTTTTCTTTCAGGTAGCTGTTGAGAACCGATTTTACAAGTGCCAGGTCAATTTTGCCAGTTGCCAGCAGGTAGTACAGGTCGATGGCCGAATCCATCCTAAAATGCTTTACCAATACATTTATCAGGTCATCGCTGCTTTTCAGCTTCCAGTTTTTAAATTTTCGTAATAACAGGTCTTTCCCCTCTTCTGCCTCTTTGTATTTTTCTTCTTTCAGCTGACGTTTGATGTGGTTACGGGCTTTGGTGGTATTCACAAAACTAACCCAGTCGGATTTTGGTTTTTGGTTCTTTGTGGTAACCACTTCCACTTTGTCGCCGTTTTTCAGCACATAGCGTATGGGTAGAAGCTTATTATTGACACGGGCACCGCTACACTGATTTCCTATGTTTGTGTGGATATCGTATGCAAAATCGAGGACGGTAGAGCCTGCCGGAAGACGTTTCAAATCCCCCATCGGGGTAAAGATAAAGACATATTCGTTGGCTTTATGTGGCCGATATGCATATTCGGCACTAATAGCCTCCGGATGCTCCAGTACATCGCGAACCTGTAACAGCCAGTCGTCCACATCTTTAGATTTCATGAGCCCTTTGTATGCCCAGTGGGCAGCCTGGCCTTTTTCGGCAATTTTGTCCATACGGACGGTTCTGATTTGGACTTCTATCCATTTTTTGTTGGGCCCCATTACGGTGGTGTGTAGCGATTCGTAACCCGATGCCTTGGGTGTTGAAATCCAGTCGCGGAGCCGCTTGGGATTGGGCTGATAAATATTGGTAATAATGGAATAGGCCATCCAGCAATCCTCTTTTTCTTTTTTGGGATTTTTACTGTTGATGATGATGCGGATGGCAAAAATATCGTAAATCTGTTCAAATTCTACATTCTGCCGTTTCATTTTTGCCCAAATGGAAGATACTGATTTGGTACGCCATTTTATTTCAAAATCAAAACCTGCAACAATTAGTTCGCGCTCGATAGGCTTGATGAAGTCATTAATATAAACTTCCCGTTTGCTCTTCGTAGCTTGTATTTTGTCAATAATAGTGTGGTAAATGTCGGGATGTTCAAAAAGCATCAGGTCATTTTCCATTTCACTCTTAATATTGTAAAGGCCAAGGCGATGAGCAATTGGAATGTAGATATATTTTATTTCATTAAAGAATTTTTTCTTCTGTTTTCTGGTAAGTAGCTCCGGCCTTCTGACATCGTGGAGACGGTGAGCCATACGGATAAGAATCACCCGGATATCGTTTACCAGCGACAGAAACATGTTACGGAAAGCCTCTGACTGGAAAGAGGCTCGTTCGGTTTGCAGGGCAGATATTTTCTTAAACCCCTGAATAATTTCCAGCACATTCCGACCAAAGTCCTTCGCAATTTTTTCGCTTACATGGCTATCGTCTGTGTCAAGCGAGTGAAGCAGGGCGCAAACAGCCGATGTGGGACCGAGGCTGATCTCTTTCATGGCAATAAGAGCAACATTGAGATGATGTAAAATTAACGGCGAACCATCTGGTATTTTTTTACCGCGATAAGCTTTAGATGCCATGTCAAAGGCCTTTTGTATCAGGAGGTGCGATGCCACATCTCCTTTTACATCCGTCCATTCAAACAGTTCTTCCAGTTTTTTGTGAACTAACTTATCTTTGTCTGTCATTTACTTTTATAACTGTTCCTGTTAAGGAGGTCATTTAGCAACCTAAATGTCCCCGTTTGTTATCTTATATTAATAAGGTTAAAACCCTACAATTTTATTACCATTTACTTAGCTTTTATAAGTATTTTGAATTTCGATTAACGAATAATGAATGCAGAAGTGTGGCATACGTAAGAATCTCTTTCTTAAATCAAAAATCGTTAATCAGTGTTCATTATTCCAAACAACAACTATCGCGAATTTCATTCGTTATTCAAAACCTACGGATTAATAACCCATAGTAGTTTATTTATTCTCTGCCGGCTCTACCCCGGGGTCTTCTGCAATGGAGTCGCGCATTTTGGTATCGGCCTGAATATTTTTATACCTGTAATAATCCATAATACCAAGATTTCCAGAGCGAAAAGCTTCGGCAATGGCCATGGGAATTTCAGCTTCTGCCTGAATTACATTGGCTTTGGCTTCCTGTGCTTTGGCTTTCATCTCCTGCTCGCTGGCTACAGCCATAGCCCGGCGTTCTTCAGCTTTGGCCTGTGCAATATTTTTGTCGGCATTGGCCTGATCCATTTGCAGAACAGCACCAATGTTTTTACCGATGTCGATGTCGGCGATGTCGATGGAAAGTATTTCAAAAGCTGTTCCCGAATCAAGTCCTTTTTCAAGAACGACCCGTGAGATACTATCGGGGTTTTCCAAGACTTCTTTGTGTGAACGTGCTGAACCAATGGATGATACAATACCTTCGCCCACACGAGCCAATACAGTTTCTTCTCCGGCGCCTCCCACCAGTTGCTGAATGTTGGCGCGTACCGTAACCCGGGCAGTGGCAATCAATTGAATCCCATCTTTGGCAACGGCAGTTACTCTTTTGGTGTCGATTACTTTTGGGTTTACCGACATTTGTACTGCTTCGAGTACATCGCGGCCTGCGAGGTCAATGGCGGTAGCTGTTTTAAAATCCAATTCAATATTGGCTTTGTCGGCCGAAATCAATGCGTTGATCACCTGCTGTACCCGGCCTCCCGCAAGGAAATGAGCCTCCAGGTCATCGCGCTTTAAATGTAGGCCGGCTTTGGTTGCAGTAATCAGGCTCCTGACAATTATTCCCGGAGGAACTTTCCGCCAGCGCATCAGAACCAACTGGATAAGAGAAATGCGAATTCCTGAGACAAATGCAGTAAACCACAGTCCCACAGGAATAAAGTAAAGTAAAATCCAAAGGATAAAAATAGCACCAATGGCTCCGGCAAAAATGATATAAGTACTTCCCATGATATTAAGTTGTTATGTGTTTTATAAATATTTTATTTCTGTATATTCTAACAATCTCAACCGGTGTTCCGGTTTTCAAATAATTAGTTCCTGCATCAACCTCTACGTGGATATTGCCAAAAACGGCTTTACCAATGGGGGCGCAACGAGAGGTAGTTTTTCCCTGCATCCCTACTTTCAGGTTCATCTCATCAAGTGTTCGTACTTTACCCGAGACAGAGGTTTTTAATTGTGCATTTTTCCATGTTTTTGAACGAAGCATTATTACCATGCTGGAGGCGCTTACTAAAACGGTGAAAATTAAAGTAATATTTCCTGCCGTTGTGCCTTCTCTGGAATAAGCCAGCCACACACCTTCTGTCATAAGTAAAAAGCCGAGAATACCGGTAATTCCCACTCCCGGGATTACCATAATTTCCAATGCCAGCAGAATAAGCCCCACCAGAATTAAAATAACGATAACAGCCCACATACGCTTATTGTATTTCTACAGTTAATTGCTTCAAGATCATTGTTTTATAACATGGATTTAAATTACTCAAAGTTCCGACTTTTATTGCGCATTTTCCTTTGAAATGGGCAATGAGGGCACAATTTTCAGCCTGGTGAGGATCGTGGCCGCAAACTTCTATTAATGTCTCAATCACAAAATCAAAGGTGTTTAGATCGTCATTAAAAAGAATGAGCCTCTTACCGGAGTCCTCTCGCATGTCTTTAGCAGAACCAGGCAGCTTTTTCTCTTTGGTTGTCATGATTTATTAAAACTATGTTTTTTACAAATATAATGAAAAATGAATTGTACGAACCAAAAGTATCCTAATCTTTGTTAATTCGTTGTTTTATTCATACCGGAGGGCTCTGGCCGGCTCAATACGCATGATATAAAATGAGGGGATGATGAGCATGAGAAGACAAAGAAAAAAAGTACCGGCATTAAGCAGCAGAAAGTTGGAGATGGACAGCTCGACGGGAACGTAGGAGACGTAATAACTGACCGGGTTGAGGCGGAACAAATGGAAATAGTACTGGACAATATAGAAAAGCAGGCCGAGGAGGTTGCCCCAGAACATTCCACGTCCAATGATATAGGCAGCTTTGTAAAGAAAAATCTTCTGTATTGATCGGTTGTTGGCACCCAGTGTTTTTAAAATTCCAACCATGCCGGTACGCTCAATGATGAGAATGAAAAGCGTGGAAATCATGGTGATACCTGCCACCAGAATCATAAGCACCAGTATGACCACCACATTGGTATCCAGTAGATCGAGCCAGTTGAATATTTCGGGGTAGGTGTCATAAATAGTGTTGATATTCAGATTATAAGGGATATTATTATAAATATTTTGTGCAATAGTTCTCAGCTTCTTAAAGTCACGAACCTTTAACTCCACGCTCCCCACCTGATCGGGGTTCCATCCGTTGAGCTGTTGGATTTGACGCAAATCACCAATGAGGAAACGGTTATCAAACTCTTCGATGCCAGTGCTGTATATACCACTTATGGTAAGTTTGCGACCCAGTGCTGCAGTTGCCTTTTTGCCAATAAACCAAATTCGAACGGCATCACCTGTCTTGAGCTGAAGTTTTGTAGCAAGTTTTTGGGAAATCAGGATTTGCTGGCCGGCTTTATCTGTTTTTAAATCAGGGAGATGGCCTGCCGTAAGATTTTCTCTCAAAAATCGCCAGTCGTAGTTCCGGCCAACACCTTTCAGAATAATACCCTGAATCTGATCGTGCGTTTTCAGTACGCCCCCTTTTTCTGCCGTGTATTGTATGTGTGTGATTTCGGGATTGTCGCGGAGCTTTTTCAGGAATTTTGTTCCGATGGTTACCGGACTTTCTTCAAGCGATTCGTTGCGCGTGAAAGCCACCACTTGCAATGGTGCGGAGAAACCTACCATCTTGTTGCTGATAGAACTTTTAAAGCCAATGACGATAGCCACCGAAATAATCATCAGAGCCAGCCCCAACGCAATGCTGATAACGGCAATGCGAATAATTGGACGGGCATAAGCTTCTGTACGGCCGGGTGCAATGTGTTTGGCGATGAAATAAGCAACGTTCAAAACTGTTTTTTTTACAAAATTATCATTTCCTGCTTTAAAACAGCAGGCTTTTGTATTTTTACCTCTTTAAATCCTGACTTTTGTATGAGAATACGTATATTGTTTCTTGTTTTGTTTCTTTTTTCCGGATGGGTAAGCCGGGCGCAAAACCAGCCACCGGTGCTAACAAACTATAATCAAATTGTTACCGGCGACGAGCAGACATCTGTTTATTTTCCCTTGCTGCAAGGGAAACGGGTGGCGGTGGTGGCCAATCAGAGCTCCGTCATTGGGAAAACCCACCTCGTGGATACCCTTTTGTCATCCGGCATCCAGATAGTGCGTATCTTCAGCCCTGAGCATGGTTTCAGGGGAAACAAAAGTGCCGGTGCTACGGTAAAAAACGGCTTGGATGTTGCCACCGGTCTTCAGGTGATTTCCCTTTACGGGAAGCATAAAAAGCCCACCGTTGAAGACTTACAGAATGTGGATTTGGTGCTTTTTGACTTGCAGGATGTTGGGGTGCGGTTTTATACCTATATCTCCACCATGACGCTGGTTATGGAAGCCTGTGCAGAAAACCATGTTCCAATGATTATACTCGACCGCCCCAATCCCAATGGCTTTTATGTGGACGGCCCTGTGCTGAAACCCGGCTTCGCCTCTTTTGTGGGGATGCATCCCGTTCCGGTGGCTTATGGAATGACCCTCGGCGAATACGCACGGATGGTCAATGGTGAACACTGGCTGAAAAACGGTGTTACTTGTAACCTGACTGTCATTCCGATGAAGCGTTACACCCACAACATGATGGTGAAACTTCCCGTAAAGCCTTCTCCCAACCTGCCCAACTGGAAAGCAGTTTATCTCTATCCCTCGCTCTGCTTTTTTGAAGGAACCATTATAAGTGTGGGACGTGGTACCTCAAAACCTTTCCAGATTTACGGCTATCCTGGGATGAAAGGCAGCTATATTTTTTCTCCCAGAAGCATGCCGGAAGTCAGCCTGCATCCCAAATTGGAAAACAAAACATGCCGTGGGGAGGATTTGACTGCTTTCGCAGAAAACTATCGGAAAAACCCTTCTCAGCTTCATTTGCAATGGCTTTTGAAGGCTTATCATGAATTATCGGTAAAGCACACGTTTTTCAACAATTATTTCGATAAACTGGCCGGAACGGACCAATTGCGCAAACAAATTAAAGCCGGTTTTACCGAAGCGCAAATCCGCCAAAGCTGGCAGAATGATTTAAAGCAATTCAGGAAAATCAGGAAAAAGTATTTGCTTTACAGGTGAAATGCATAAAGAAAGATGAACAATAAATTTGAAAATATCTGGAACGATTTCCATGACCGGCTATCAGTTTTTGTGGAAAAACGTATTTTCGACAGGGAGATGGCAGCTGACTGCGTGCAGGAAATATTCATTAAGATTTATACCGGTTTATCCTCGCTCAGAGATAATAGGAAACTGGAGAGCTGGATTTTTCAGATTGCAAGAAATACTATTGTTGATTTTAACAGGCAGACAACAAAATATGCGACCGTCCCCATAAATAACCAAGACCCGGAATTTGAAATTGATGTCAATAAAAATGAAGAAATTGCAAAAAGTATTGTTCCGTTTATTAAACAACTTCCTTTGAAATATTCAAGTTCACTTATGCAATATGAAATAGAGGGGCTGTCACAAAAAGAAATATCGAAAAAAGAAAATATTAGCCTGTCCGGTACAAAATCAAGAATTCAAAGGGGAAGATTGAGACTTATGAAAGCATTAAATGAATGCTGTAGATTCGAAATAGATAAGCGCGGTAATGTTCTGGACTACTGCCAAAAACAAAATAGTCGTAAAAAATGCTGATTTTTTTGCGTCTTTTTTCTACTTCCTGCGACTCCATCAATGAAAGTTTTAATTTCTAATAATTTAATGGAGTCTTATAATGGAAAAAAAATCAAAAAACAAGATTAGAGAATCTGTAATGGAAAGCTACAAAAAGGTGGCATTGTTAGATAGCTCATGCGGTTGTAGTAGTTCTGGATGTTGCAGCTCTTCAGAGGAAGATGAACTGTTTAACATTTCGGAAGCTCTGGGATATTCTAAGTTAGAATACGGTACAGTGCCTGAAGGGTCTAATATGGGGCTGGGTTGTGGTAATCCTCTGGCAATAGCCTCACTGCGGCCGGGAGAAACAGTTTTAGACCTTGGAAGCGGAGGAGGATTCGATTGCTTTTTATCATCCAAAAGTGTTGGAAAAATGGGTAAAGTGATTGGGGTGGATATGACTCCGGAGATGGTTTCAAAGGCAAGAGAAAATGCCGAAAAAGGTGGTTTCACCAATACCAATTTCCGTCTTGGTGAGATTGAGCATCTTCCGGTTGCCGATTCTACCATTGATGTCATTATTTCAAATTGTGTCATCAACTTATCTCCTGAGAAAGAGAAAGTCTTTGCAGAGGCATTCAGGGTTTTGAAGTCCGGCGGACGGTTGGCCATATCCGATGTGGTTTCATCTGTCGAATTACCGGATGAGCAAAAAAATGACTTATCTCTTTATTCCAACTGTATTGCAGGAGCTTCATCTATTGATGAATTACATACTTTACTTCATAATGCGGGATTCTCTGAAATCAGTATTGAACCAAAAGACAAAAGTCGTGAATTTATAAAAGACTGGGCTCCCGGAATTGGAATTGAAAATTATGTTGTGTCAGCTACTATTGAGGCTGTAAAAGAAATATAATTAGTGCTTGCCGGAAAACGTCAATTTCTTTCCGACTTAATCAGGACAGGTTAATAACGCATCACCGGAAATTTGTTCGGGTTTTCTGCCCGCCAATTGCCGGTGTAATCCCGAACAAGTGTTTACAGGAGTTGGGGATTTGAATTTTCTCATAAAAGAGTCAGATAAACGACCCTTTAATGTCCTGCAAAAGCATACAGCATTTCAATCTCCAGAGGCCAGAGGTTTGTGTCCGGGGTTTCCAGAATCAGAGGCATGTCATCAAAGCGCGGGTCATTCATAATCCGGCGGAACAGGTCAGGGCCGATAAAACCTTTGCCGATGTTGTCGTGACGGTCCACACGCGAAGCCAGTTCCTTTTTCGAGTCGTTCAGATGTATACCTTTCAGGTATTGAAATCCTACAATGGAACCAAAATTGGCAAAAGTATTGTTATACCCGGCTTCGGTTTTTATGTCGTAACCAGATGTGTAGGTGTGGCAGGTATCAATGCACACACCCACCCGGCTTTTGTCCTCCACGCGGTCGATAATAGTTGCCAGCTGTTCGAAACGGTAGCCAAGGTTTGTGCCTTGTCCGGCGGTATTTTCAATGACAGCGGTAACACCCTTGGTTTTGTCCAAAGCCCAATTAATAGATTCGGCAATAGTATTTAGGCTGGCTTCTTCGGTTATCCTTTTCAGATGTGAGCCCGGATGAAAATTAAGCCGGTCGAGACCCAGTTGTTCGCAGCGTTGCAATTCGTCCAAAAAAGCAGCACGTGATTTTTCCAACGGCTCTTTCTCAGGATGTCCAAGGTTTATTAGATAACTGTCGTGGGGCAGAATCTGGTTCGGCGCATAACCGTACTTTTCGCAGTTTTCCCTGAAAAGCCGGATACTGTTCTCAGTCAGCGGTTTGGAAAACCACTGACGTTGGTTTTTGGTAAACAGAGCAAAGGCTTTTGCCCCAATGGCATGAGCGTTCTCCGGGGCATTTTCAACACCACCGGAAGCACTTACGTGAGCACCTACATATTTCATAATCTAAATGTTAAATAGTTCTTCCGGGATAAACTTTCAGCGCTTCCTCCAGCACTTTCACCGAGCTTTTCAGATCTTCCACTTTCAGCACATAGCTGATGCGGACTTCGTCTTTTCCTTTGCCGGGAGTTGAATAGAATCCGGAAGCAGGCGCCAGCATAACGGTTTGATTTTCAAAATTAAAATCTTCGAGCAGCCAGCGGCAGAATCTGTCCGAGTCGTCGATGGGCAGACGGGCAATAACGTAAAACGCACCGGAAGGATTAGGGCAATAAGCTCCTTCGATGTTGTTAATACCTTCCACAACAGAATTCCGGCGGGCAATGTATTCTTTTATCACCGCAACAAAATATTCGTCCGGTGTATCCACTGCTGCTTCGGCAGCCACCTGCCCAAATGTAGGCGGACTGAGCCTGGCCTGGGCAAATTTCAGCGCAGTGGATATCACCTCTTTGTTACGCGAAATCAGCCATCCGATACGTACCCCGCAGGCACTGTAACGCTTTGAGACAGAATCGATAAGAATCACATTATCGTCAATTCCATCAAGATACATGGCCGAATAGTGGGCTTTTCCATCGTAAGTAAACTCACGGTAAACCTCATCGGCAATCAGATATAAATCGTATTTTTTTACCAAGTCGCGCAGGGTTTCCATCTCCTCTTTGGAATAAAGATAACCCGTGGGATTGTTGGGGTTGCAAATCAAAATAGCTTTGGTACGCTCTGTGATGGCTTTCTCAAAAGCTTCCATAGGCGGCAGGGCAAAACCACTTTCGATACCGGACACAATGGGATTTATTTTGATCCCTGCGTTGGTGGCGAATCCGTTGTAGTTGGCGTAAAACGGTTCGGGAATAATCACCTCATCTCCCGGGTCCATAATGCTTTGAAAAGCAAATAGCAAAGCCTCGGAAGCACCAGTTCCCACAATAATCTGGTCGGGGGAGAGGTCAATGTTTACTGTTTTGTAATAGTCTGTAAGTCGCTCACGTAGTGACAACATTCCGGCCGAGTGGCTGTATTCGATAACTTTATGGTCATAATTTCTGACAGCATTCAACGCTACTTCCGGGGTTTCTATGTCCGGTTGGCCAATGTTCAAATGATATACTTTGACACCTCTGCTTTTTGCCTTTTCGGCAAAAGGAACCAGTTTACGAATGGGCGATTCGGGCATCTGCTGCCCTTTGAATGAAATATTTGGCATTTTATTGATTTTTAATTATTTGCTAACGGGAGCCCCACCTTTATCACTTTGTTTTACCGGCAGCATGGGCTTTGGACGGGGAATAACTTTACCATGAATATGCAACACTACCGGCTTTGGTGCGTTGGAATAAACGGTAACCGTTTTGTTGAATTCACCTAGGATGTGGGTGTTATAGGCCACATTTATGGTCCCGGAGTCGCCGGGAAGTATTGGCGCTTTGGGCCAGGTGGGAACCGTGCAACCGCAGGAAGAGCGTGGTCGTGACAAAAGCAGAGGCTCTTTGCCGGCATTTACAAACTTAAATGCATGTGTACCGTCCGACCCGTAATAAATATTTCCATATTGAAAGGTGGTTTTATTGAATTTCAAAACCACTCCGGTGGTCTTTTTCGTTGTTTTCTGCTGTGCTTGTATTTGAAAAGCAAAAAATGCAAAAAGTATCAAGATTCCGATTTTTTTCATGGCAGTCAATTCATTTGTTTTTACCGTACAAAATTAGCAAAAAAATTGTGCTTTTAGAGAGTAAAAGAGATGATGAAAGAAACAATAATGACAAAAGGGGCGACACCATATAAATGACATTACCGCCAGTTTTTAAAAGGCTTTTTCATCAACATGGAGTTGTAATATCTTACATCGCCGGTAACCTCTCTTCCCAGCCAGCCGGGTCTTTCAAAAGAAAAGTTTTCGTCCGGGAGTTCAATTTCCGCTACGGTAAGACCTCCGTTGTCGCCATAAAACTCATCTACTTCAAAAAATAAATTGTTATCGGCCGGAATGATGTGGCGTGTTTTGTCAATTATCCCGGGCTCGCACAGGCTAAGCAGCTCTTTGGCTTCTTCCGTTGTAATCTGCTTTTCCCATTCATACCGGCTGGCACCGCTTTCATTAACCGGACCTTTAATCGTCAGATACCCTTTTTTATCTTTGATACGAACCCTTACCGTTCTTTCCGGCACCGACGACAAATATCCCTGAATAATTCTGCTTGCTTTGGTGGCAGATGACTTGTAGTCACCTTTCACTAAAAACTTTCTCTCAATTTCCTGTGGCATTACTCTAATTATTTTCTACGAAAGTAGTCATTCGTCCGATATTTCCAGCAAAGGATGCCTGTTTCCGGTACAAATTTATCCTGACAAGATGAATTATAAAAAATCTTTGCATAATCATTTAATTTTTTAATTTTGCAGCCTCAAAACGGCGAGGTAGCTCAGTTGGTTAGAGCGTCGGATTCATAACCCGGAGGTCCCGAGTTCAATTCTCGGTCTCGCTACAACAAAAACCTGTTGCGAAAGTGACAGGTTTTTTTCTTTTGA
>CAYYOW010000015.1:0-32519 GCA_964473395.1 uncultured Lentimicrobiaceae bacterium
CAAATTAATTTTGAAGAAAATAGAAAATGAAATCAGATTATATATTTGAAACAAGCTGGGAAATTTGTAATAAAATAGGTGGTATTTACACCGTAATGTCCACCAAAGCCAAAAGCATGGTAGATGCTTACGGAGATCACTATGTATTGGTAGGCCCGGATGTGTGGAAAGAAACTCATGCCAACCCCGATTTTTTGGAAGATCACGAACTGTTTGCCGACTGGAAAGAAGTTGCTGCCAAGCAAGGTATTCAAGTCAAAATTGGTCGGTGGAATATCCCCTCTGCACCACTTGTGGTCCTGGTCAACTTCACCCATCTCTTCGCCAAAAAGGATGAGATTTTTGCCCATTTGTGGGAGGCTTACAAACTGGATTCACTTTCAGGACAATGGGATTATATTGAGCCGGCCATGTTTGGCTATGCTGCCGGCCAGGCAATAGAGAGCTTTACACGCTTTTACCTCACACCACAAACCCACGTTATTGCCCATTTTCACGAATGGATGACCGGAACAGGTGTTTTGTATCTCAAAGAAAAGCTTCCACGTGTTGGTACCGGTTTCACTACGCATGCCACCGTTTTGGGACGCTCTATTGCCGGAAACGGTTTGCCATTGTACGAAAAACTATCACACTATCATCCGATGAAAATGGCAGAAGAGTTTCAGGTTGTCAGTAAAAATTCACTGGAAACGTTGAGTGCCAGAGAAGCCGATGTTTTTACAACGGTGAGTGCCATCACCTCCCAGGAGAGTAAACAGTTTCTTGGCAAAGAGGCACAGGTGCTTACGCTGAACGGTATGAACAAATCTTTTGTCCCGGCTGCTGGTAAGTACGCTAAAAAACGTGAATTAGCCCGTACCAAAGCTTTGGAAGTTGCATCGAAACTCACCGGTATTACCTATGAAAAGGAGACCTTTTTGGTGCTTACCAGCGGACGTTATGAGTTTAAAAATAAAGGAATTGATATTTACCTCAGCGCTTTAGGGAAATTAAACCGATCGTTACCGAAAGGTCAGCGTATCCTGGCGTTTATTGCTGTTCCGGCCGGCCACGATGGGCCACAGGCAATTTTTACCGGCGAGAGTGAAAAAGTTCAGAATCCATACCTAACACATAACCTTCTCTACGAAGATAACGACCCCGTTTTGCGGGAAGCGCGCAACAACGGATTGAACAATTCGGAAAACGACCAAGTCCATTTGATTTTTGTTCCGGCTTATCTCAACAAGCGCGATGGTGTCGTCAACCTGAGCTATTATGATTTTCTGACTGCTTTTGATTACACTGTTTTCCCTTCCTATTATGAGCCATGGGGCTACACGCCGCACGAAAGTATCGCTTTCGGAATTCCAACGCTCACCACCACATATGCCGGATTTGGTAAATGGGTATTGGATCATTTTGAAAACAAGCAGGAAGCAGTTACGGTTATCGACAGGCATGAAAAAGATGAGGATAGTGTCGTTACCGAAGTAGCAGAGACTATTAATAGTTTCATGAACAGCAACAACCGGGAAGCAGCAAAGGAAGAAGCCGGTAATATTGCTAACGAGCTCACTTGGGAAAAACTCAATAAATATTATAAAAAAGCCTGGAAACTGGCACTGGCTAAAGCAGAAGAGCGTAAAGAAGATGAGAAAACGCAATGGACTATCCCGGAGACACAACGGTTGGAGGCCAGTGTGAATTCCGACAAACCCACCTGGAAAAAGATACTGGTTCAGCCCGTTCTCCCCAAGCCGCTGAAGCCATTAATAGCGTTGGCCTTTAACCTTTGGTGGTCGTGGGATACGGAGGCTGTCGAACTGTTTCAAAGTATTTTACCTGAAAAATGGGAGAAATTTGATACCAACCCGGTAATGGTACTTGAGTCATTGTCGTTAGAGAAAATCAATATGCTGGTAGCCGATGAAAAATTCATCGAAAAACTCAACCGGGTATATACCAGATTTCAAAAATATATGCAGGCTGCCAATGAGCAGCAAAAGGAGCAGATTGCCTATTTCAGTATGGAATATGGTCTGCATAACAGTGTAAAAATATTCTCTGGTGGACTCGGGGTGCTGGCCGGTGATTATCTGAAACAGGCCAGTGACTCCAACAAAAATATGATTGGTGTCGGGTTACTTTACCGCTATGGCTATTTTAAACAAATTATTAGTCATTTTGGCGATCAGATTGCCGAATACAATATTCAAAAGACAACACAGCTACCCCTGGTTCCCGTGCGGGATGAGCAGGGCGAAACACTCCGGATTCCCATTGCTTTGCCCGGTCGCGTGGTACAGGCAAAAGCGTGGCGGTTGGATGTAGGACGGGTGCCACTATTTTTGCTTGATACAGATACGCTACCAAACTCAGAGGAAGACCGTAAGCTCACTGCGCGGCTTTATGGTGGCGATAGCGAACACCGGCTAAAACAGGAGATGATACTGGGACTTGGTGGTATTCGTCTGATAGAAAAACTGGGTTATCACCCGGATGTCTTCCACAGTAACGAAGGCCATTCAGCTTTTATCGGGCTGGAGAGAATCAGAAACTTAATAGAAAAAGAGCACATCAGTTATTGTGCGGCAAGAGAAGTTGTTCGCGCCAGCACACTTTTCACTACACATACACCTGTTCCGGCTGGTCACGACAGTTTTGAAGAGCACCTTATGCGAGCTTATCTTTCCCATTTTAGCGATGTATTCTCCATCTCGTGGGAAGCATTTATGGGCCTTGGAAGGTTTCATTCAAAGGATACAACGGAGAAATTCTCCATGAGTGTGTTGGCCACGAAACTTTCGCAGGAAGTAAACGGTGTAAGTCGCATTCACGGACGCGTTTCCCGCGAAATGTTCAAGGGTTTGTATCCCGGCTATTATGTTGAGGAGATGCACATTGGCTACGTTACCAACGGCGTACATTATTTTACCTGGACCGATAAGGTGTGGCAGGAACTTTATCATCAGAGTTTTGAGGAAGGGTTTGAAAACGACCAGCCTAACGTCGGCCTTTGGGAGAAAATTTATGATATCTCCGATGAAAAAGTATGGAAGAACCGGATGAACGTAAAAAAACGGCTGATTGCCTTTGTGAAAGAACACGAGCAGAAAGATATGCTGGCACGGCAGGAAAGTCCGCGGCTGATTGTTGAATCGATAAAACATCTCGATGAAAACCAACTGATTTTTGGTTTTGCCCGCCGTTTTGCCACTTACAAACGAGCACATCTGCTTTTTACCGACTTAGAACGGCTGGGAAAGATTGTGAACGATCCGGAAAAACCGGTACTGTTTCTTTTTGCCGGAAAGGCACATCCACACGATAAAGCCGGTCAGGATTTAATCAAACGTATTGTCGAGATTTCAAAAATGCCACAGTTTAGCGGGCGAATTATTTTCCTCGAAAATTACGATATGATTATGGGCAAAATGCTTACAAGCGGCGTGGATGTCTGGCTGAATACGCCTACACGCCCGCTAGAAGCTTCCGGAACCAGCGGTGAGAAAGCCATTATGAACGGTGTGATAAATTTCAGCGTGCTGGATGGTTGGTGGGCGGAAGGCTACAAAGAAGATGCCGGCTGGGCTATTCCCGAAACCCGGACATACGAAAACCAAAGCTTTCAGGATGAGCTGGATGCCGAAATGATTTATAGTATTCTGGAAGAAGAAATTATCCCCACTTATTACGATATCAATAAAGACGGGCTTTCCGAAAAATGGGTGCGGCATATCAAAAATACTATCGCGGGTATTGCCCCCCGGTTTACCATGCAACGTCAGCTAAACGATTATTACGAGAAATTTTATACCCCTCTGTTGAAAAATGGTAAACAGATGAAGTCACAACATTTTTCCAAAGCAAAAGAGCTTGCTGCCTGGAAAGAAAAAATCCGTAAGACATGGAACAATATTTCAGTAGAATCGCTGATAGTTCCCAACACACAAAAAGGAGCCATTGCATACGGAAAACATTTTGTTGCAGAGATAAAACTTTCCGCCCCCGGATTAACTGCCGAAGATTTGGGTGTTGACCTTATTATGGGCAACCGCACCAATGGGAATATTGAGAAAATTCTCTACCGTCATCCGTTAGAAGCAGAGCAAAAGAAAGAGGATGTTATCCGTTTTACCTGCGATTTTCCGTTGGCACATTCGGGTATCGTGGATTATGCTTTCCGTCTTTATCCCAAACATAAGCTGCTGGTTCATCGTATGGATTTCCCGATGGTGAAGTGGATATAACCAGGCTACCGGAAAAATACACTTGCTGCTCAAATCTTTCTGACAACAAATAATAGGGGACGAACAATAGATTTTTTCCTATCTTAGCAGACGAAACAAAATGTTTCGTCTGCTTTTTTTATTTGTTCAGCTTTTGAAAACGACCATGTTTCCCACAAAACCACACTACCGAAAACTTATTATTTTGCTTATGATACTCTGGTTAAATTCGGAAGTATCAGGAGTTGGCACAAAGGTTTTGGCAGCCGGTCAGCAGGCTGACACAGAATATAGCACAAGAACAAGAGACTCGTTACAAATTATCCGGTTACTGGACTACGGACTTAAGGAAATTGAAGACAACAACACTCCTCAGGCCAAAACAAAATTCTTTGCCACTTTTGAAAAAGCCATTCATTTAGCACGTAAAACAGGTTTGCTGGTTATGACGGGAAGAAAAATTAACAAAATTGGCAAACAGCTCCGAAACGAAGCCCGCTACCCATTGGCTATTTGGCTTCACAAAAAAGGCATTGAGATTGGTAAAGAGACAGGAAATACCAAACTCTTAATTTTTTCGTATAACGACCTTGGCGTGGTATTCCGCAGAATAGATAGTTACCAGAAAGCCATGGTTTACCATTTTAAAGCGCTTCGTCTTGCCACACAAACACACGACTCGGTAAGCAGAGCTATTGCCATGAACAGCATTGGTAATGTCAATCTCATGCTGGGTGAATATGATAAATCACTTCAATATTTTAAGCAAAGTTTACAATTTGAACAGAACCGGAACAACCCCATTGGCATTGCTATTAACCTGAACAATATTGGACATGTTTACGAAGCTAAAAACCAGTTAACAAAAGCTTTGAAATACTACGAACTCTCGTTGGCAATAAACAAAAGAGTTTATTCAAAGAGGGGAATTGCCATATGTAGCAACGATATTGCTCAAGTGCTCGAAAAACAGGGAAAGTATCAAAAGGCACTCATTTTCTCAAAAAATGCACTTCAGAAATCTAAAGAAATAAAGGACTATGACAACCTGGCTTATGCTTATATCGAAACCGGTGCACTATACAGTGCAAAGAAAGATTACAAAAAAGCCTTCCAATATCTGGAGCCTGGTATAGAACTGGCAAAGAAAATCCGTGCCCGCGCAACACTTAAGGCGGGCTACGATGTATTGTTCGGTACTTACATGAATATGGGAAAGTATAAAGAAGCCATTAGGTACCTGAAGCTAAAGCAGGCATACCATGATTCGCTGCTAAATTTGGATGTTAGAAAAGGTATTGCCCGGCTACAAATTCAATTTGAAACCGAAAGGCAACAAAACCAAATGAAACTCCAGGAGCAGAAAACAAAAATTGCCATGCTTCAGTTGAAAAAACAGAAATATCTGCTTTATTTTGCCTGGAGTGCTTTTACTATCCTGTTAATTATTTTAACTTTTGTAAGCTTCTACCTATACAACAAAAACAAGCAAAACAGACTACTTCTTGAAAAGACCCGTAAAATTGAAGTAACACAAAAAAAGCTGGAAAAAAGCAACGACGCATTACATCGGGCCATTAAAAAAGCAGAAAACAGCATCCAGGCAAAAACCAATTTTCTGGCTAACATGAGCCATGAAATTCGTACTCCACTCAACTCGGTTATCGGTTTTTCTGATTTGCTTTTTTCCATGACGAGCGATGACGAACAAAAAAGCCATCTCCGTGCTATTAAGTCAAGTGGCGAAAGTTTACTCAGTCTTATCAACGACATTCTAGACCTTTCAAAAATTGAAGGTGGGAATATTGACCTGGAATTCAAAGAGACCGATATCCGGAAAATTATAGATGATATGCTGAATATTTTCAGCCTGGAAGCTACAAACAAAAATCTTCAACTTGATGCCAGAACTGACGAAAGTATCCCACATAATATCATATTTGAGGAGGCCAGGTTAAGACAAATATTGTTCAATATTATAGGTAATGCCATAAAATTTACACATCAGGGAAAGATAAATATAACAGCACGTTCGGAAGCTGGGGAAGAATCAAAAAAAATAAAGCTAATTATTGAAGTAACGGATACGGGTTCCGGCATTGCGCCCGAGGAACAGAAATTGATTTTTACACCGTTCCACCAAGGGCGGACCAGCGAAAAAACTAAAGGTACCGGGCTGGGGCTGGCTATAAGCCAACGGCTGGCAAAAGCTATGGATGGAGAAATAGAACTTCAAAGCACACTTGGAAAAGGCAGCCGGTTTTCGGTGATTTTTCACAATGTTCAAGTGAGTAAAGACACTGGCACTGCCTCGAGAGTAGAAACACCTGTTCGTAATAATAATAAAAAATGCCTTTTCATTAACCAGCCGCACACGCTAAAAGACGAATTGAAACAGGTTTTTGTTTCTCATGGATTTGATGTGAAAGATGTGGGGCTAAACCTTGCTCGGGCACGAAAAAACATTTCAGATTTCCGATTGATTGTCTTTTGTTGTCTCAATGACGAGATATTGCAAAATGCACAAAATATCTTTGAAAAAGAAAATCTCGACAAACAGCATCTCTTTCTGATTCTGAACATCAACAAGTCTTTCTACATTGACAAAATAAAAGCTGTCTCCATTGATTTCTTTAACCAACCGGTAAACGAAGCCAAATCGACTTTGCGCGAATTTATCCGACAATTTGACGAAGATGAGTGTGCACACCAACTCTTCAACCTACACCAATTGACAGATGAACAGGGGTTTCTCAACAACATAAAGCAACTATACCTAGATGATTTTGAGCCGGCGCTAAATACAAAAATGTTCGACAAAATTGAAATATTTACTCAACATCTCCAGCAAATAGCAAAAGAATACCAACTTTCCAACTTAATAGAATATACTAATGACCTGAGTCATCATCTGAGGAATTTCGATATCATTGCTATCGAAAAACAATTGCGTATTTATAAAAAAGCCTTTGAAATAACCTTCAATGAGAAATGAAATCTGAAAACGAAACATACTATCAGAAAGGGCCTTCTTTCAGAAAACAATCCGTATGGGTAATTGTTATCCTATTCTTATTCACAAATATACAAACAGGTCATGGTTTTAACCCCGACAGCTTAACTGATACCACAAATATTTCCATTATTCTCAAAGACAATTTACTTTCTCCGTCTGAAAAGCTTGTCCTTGTAAAAAAATTTGCTTTGCTATATCAAAACTCGAATCCACAAAAAGCACTGGGTTACAATAAACTAATCGTTAAAATGGCAAAAGCCCGTAAGGATACCCAATCGCTGGTCAACGCTATTCTTCATCTTGCAGAAAATTATCAGGCGCTAAGCCAATACAGTAAAGCTGATTCGCTATACAGGGTTGTTGCACGTACCAACAAAACATGGAACAAAGAAAAACAGGCAGGCTTTTATTGCAAAGTTGCCGATAATTACTATAATTGGAGCCGCTATAAGAAAGCAGCTGAATATTACGCGAAAGCACGAATACTTTTTGAACAGCTGGGGATAAAATCTGGAATCGCAACAGCACTCAAAGGTGAAGGAAAAGTCTGGACAAACTACAACGATTACGCGAGATCTATCGGACTACTCCAGCGAGCTTATGACATCTACAAACAGCTGGATAACAAAGAGGGACTTGCCGCCATTGATAACCAATTAGGTATTGTCATGGAAAATTGGGGCAAACTAAAACGTGCCGAAAGTTTCGTCACATCCGCCTTCAAAATCTATCATGAAAAGGGCGATTTATATAACGAAGCTAACATGTATCTCCGGTTAGGAGAGATTCAGCAAAAGCAGGGATACTATTCCAAAGCACTGGAATATTACAAGAAAGCCCAAAGGCTCTCAGAAAAGATAAATAGCAATATTCTTTATGTTATTGCCATGAGCAATATTGGAGAAATATATTATGAATTGAAGCAATACGATTTGGCTATGAAATATCAGCAACAAGCTCTACCTCTAAAAAAGAAGATTGGAGACCGACACCGAATAGCCATCACCATGCTGGATTTAGGTAAAATATATTACAAAACAGGAAAACTTAACCTGGCCATACAATACAGTGACAGCACCCTGCTCCTGGCAAAAAAAATAAACACTAAAGGGCTGATCCTTGATGCTTATTTGTTGCTTTCGGATATCAGCAAAAAGAAAAAAGATTATACAAAAGCCTATACATACCTAACCTACTATAACCAAATACATCAGGAAATCTTTACCGACAAAAACCGCCAGATAGTGAGTGAGATGGAGGTGCGCCTCGAAGCCGAGAAAAAAGAAAATGAAAATGAATTGCTACGAAAACAAGATAAAATGAGCCAGATACGCCTGGCCGAAGAAAAAAATACGCGACTTATTCTCATTATTTTTATATCCTTTTTTGTCCTAACCGCCCTAATCGTTTTGATTTTCATTCAGTATAAAAATAGAATTATCCGAACAAATTATGGATTACTGGCTGCACGAAATCAGAAAATTATTGAACAGACGGAAAGCCTTACTAAGCTAAACAATGAACTTTTTACCAGCCGCGAACAGTACAGAAGTATTGTAGAAAATGCCACTATTGGCATGTATCAAACTACGCCGGGTGGCAAAGTTATGTTTGCAAACAAAACACTCCTCCACATGCTGGGCTACTCTTTTTCGGAACTTAAACAGATAAACTTAAACAAAGCTAAAAGGCAGCATTTTATCACCCTGATTGAAGAGCAGGGCATTATCACTGGTCGGGAAGATGTGTGGGAACATGCCGATGGCAGTAAAATTTATGTGAAAGAAAGCGCCTGGGCCATCCGTGATAAAGGAAATAAAACCCTCTATTATGAAGGAATTATAGAAGACATTTCCAAAAGAAAACAAGCGGAAGAAGTGGCAGAAAAGCGCAAGGAAAGACTACAAAAAATTAATGTAGAACTACACAAACGGAACATCGAAATCAGAGTGGCAAAAAACCAGGCCGAAGAAGCTAACCGTGCAAAGTCATTGTTTATTGCCAATATCAGTCATGAGATAAGAACACCTCTCAACTCCATCATCGGCTTTACCGACCTGTTGATTCCAATGGCAAAAAACCAAAAGGAAAAAGCTTTTCTAAAGTCCATAGAAAATAGCAGTAACAACCTGTTGTCACTCATCAACGACATCCTTGACCTTTCCAAAATACAGGCTGGAAAACTTGAGCTTTATACCGAACCTGTTTCTATTCACAACATTATTTTGGGAATTAAGCAAATCTTTTACCCACAAATTGAAAAAAAACAAATCCGATTTATTACTCATATTTCAACAACACTGGATGGAATGTTTCTGTTGGATACCATCCGTTTCCGCCAAATTCTATTCAACCTGGTAGGCAATGCCATTAAGTTTACCGATAAAGGATTTGTTAAACTCACCATCAGCGGGCAGGCATCTGATGACGAAGAAAAATATTATGATCTGGAAATAACCATTGAAGATACGGGATCGGGTATTCCGGAAATTGAGCAGAAAATAATTTTTGAAGCTTTCAAACAGTCTTCCGACTCCATATCACAGCAAAGACAAGGCACCGGCCTCGGACTGAGCATTACCAAACGTCTGGTAAAAGCCATGAATGGGGATATCACCCTGGAAAGTGAACCGGGAAAGGGCACGCTGTTTTCCATCAAACTGCGTAAAGTTGAAAAAGTACAACAAACAGAAAGAGCTCAAACAAAAGAAGCCTCAAGGCATACCATTTCCCAATATGAACAAGAGCACAAGCAAAGTTCTACCATAAAAATAAATGCAGCTACACGCCGCGACTTTACCAAAAGGTTCTTCCACACTTGGGAAGTTATCATTGAAAGCAAAGAAATCGATGACATTAAGACATTTGGGGATAAAGTCTTTGCTTTTGGAAAAGAAAAACAGGTAAGCATAATACAAAAAACAGGTAAGCAGCTTGTTGAAGCTGCCGAATATTTTGAAATTGAAACCATTGAGTATTTGCTCTTGCAGATAAAATCATTTTTTTAAACTCGTTTTATCATGACCAAAACAATAAAAAAACAGAAAATTCTCATTGTAGATGACATTCCAAAGAACATTCAGATTCTGGGAAACATACTCTCAAAAGAAAACTATCAGATTGCTTATGCCCAAAGTGGCGAGCAGGCACTTTCCATCACACATCATCAGAAATTTGATTTGATTTTGCTGGACATTATGATGCCCGAAATGGATGGCTTTGAGGTTTGCAAAGTTTTGAAAGAAAATCCGGAGACTTGTGAAATTCCCGTCATTTTTCTGACTGCCAAAGCCGATATGAACAGCATTGTTAGAGGTTTTGCCGTGGGCGGACAGGACTACATTACCAAACCCTTTAATGCTTCGGAATTGCTGGCACGAGCAGAGACACACATACAACTGCACGAACAGAAAATTGCTCTGGCGGAGATGAATGGAATACTGGAAGAGAAAGTCAAAGAGCGCACCATGCAACTGGAAAAAGCCTACAAACGGCTCAACCAACTCGAAAAAGCCAAAACCGATTTTCTCGACATCATCAGTCACGAACTGCGCACCCCGTTGAATGGAATTACAGGCCTCACTACTTTGCTAAACCTTACCGAGTTGTCAGACGAACAGCAGGAGTACATCCATTATCTGGAAAATGTGGCCAACCGGCTGACACGGTTTTCAGAAACTGCCCTGCTTATCACCAATCTCAGAGCCAACCGAAGCCAACCCAATTTTCTACCCACACAGGTGAAATACATCATAGAGTCAGCTTTGAAGCAATTTGAGGAGAACAACCAGGGAAAATACCAATCCGTTCAGCTTGAAATAGAGGAGGAAGACCTCCTGGTTGCCGCCAACACCACACTGGTCAAAAAATCGTTGGAAATGCTCATGGACAATGCCTGTAAATACGGAGGCTCCGGTGTAAACATCCGGCTGTCGGTCTCAGCCGATAAAAACCAGGTTATTTTATCTTGCGACGACAATGGCCCCGGATTTAGTGAAGACTCTCAAAAGCGTCTTTTCGAACTTTTCTCTACCGGTGATGTTCTGCATCAGGAAGGTACTGGCCTTTCACTGGCTGCCATTAAACTCATCATGGACTACCACAACGGCAAGATTGAAGTCAACAATAAAAAGGGGGGCGGCGCTCTTGTACACCTGATTTTTAACCGAGAGTGAGCGCCATGACAAAGGCCGGGTTGTTACTCCGAAATTTTTATCTTTGGCCATTAATATTTTAAAGCAGAACTTATGAATTTACTTACAGGAAAAGTTGCGCTCATCACAGGAGCAGCCAGGGGTATTGGAAAAGCCATTGCCCTGAAGTTTGCTGCCGAAGGTGCAAACATCGCTTTTAGCGATTTGAATTATGACGAACATATGAAAGCTACGGAAGCCGAAATTGCCGATGTGGGCGTGAAAGCCAAAGGTTATGCCTCCAACGCAGCATCCCTTGCCGATAGCGAGAAGCTCATTGCCAACGTCGTTAACGACTTTGGGGAAATTGATATCTTGGTCAACAATGCCGGCATCACCCGCGACAATTTGTTGCTGCGCATGACAGAACAGGACTGGGATGCCGTACTAACAGTAAACCTAAAGTCAGCTTTCAACCTGACAAAATCAGTCCAGCGCCACATGATCAAGCAGCGCGGAGGTTCTATTATCAACATGAGTTCGGTAGTAGGCGTAAACGGCAATGCCGGCCAGTCAAACTATTCTGCCTCCAAAGCCGGGTTGATTGGCTTCACCAAATCCATTGCTCAGGAGCTGGGTTCCAGAGGTATTCGCTGCAATGCTATTGCACCAGGATTTATCGAAACCGAAATGACTAAAAAACTGCCAGATGACGTACGTGAAACCTGGATTAAGGCCATTCCGCTACGCCGTGCCGGCAAACCCGAAGATGTGGCCGATGTGGCTACTTTTCTGGCTTCGGAACTTTCCTCATACGTCAGCGGACAGGTTATCAATGTTTGTGGCGGGATGAGCACCTGATCCTACTACTCCGGAAAAATTATATCACACAAGACACCACTTATACGGTATTCTGTTTGATATAGTCAATAGCTCTTTTCGATTTTATCAGATAAAAATCATAATCCGCTTTCTTATCTATGTTTTTCGTTATTTCAAAAGTGTTGACCTATTTTTTTCGTCCGGCTATCTGGCTGGTGATATTGCTGGCTTTGGCACTTTTTCACAAAAGCCCACAAAAAAGAAGGCGAAGTCTGTGGCTGGGATTCCTGATTTTACTCCTTTTCTCCAACACTTTTATTGTGACCAAAATAACCGGGCTTTGGGCTGTAGAACCTGCACCTGTAACACAAGTATTTGATGTGGGCGTGGTTTTGGGAGGATCTACCGTTACTTATGAGAAAAAATACAACCGTACTACTTTTAAAGGAAACATCGACCGGCTGTTGCAGGCTGTGGAGCTTTACAATGAAGGGAAAATCAAAAAGATTATGATTACCGGTGCTTCTGGAAACTTAATTTATCCAGGCTTGAAAGAAGCCAAGATGCTACATTCGTTTTTGCTGAATATAGGTATTCCCAAACGAAATATCCTAATGGACACACTTGCCGAAAATACCCACGAAAATGCTGTTTACACAAAAAATATACTACAGCAGCATCCCCGGCTTCATTCGGTTCTGCTCTTCACCTCTTCGTTACACATGCGAAGGGCTATGGCCTGTTTCCGCCACGAGGGTATTAAAGCACAGCCCTATCCAACCAATCTTATCAACTCACAAACATACTGGAATATTGAATACATGCTTATTCCCAGTATCTCTAACTTTCTCATTTGGGATGGTATGATCCATGAAATGGTAGGATACGGCGTGTATAAAATCATGGGGTACATTTAAAGAAAAGATAACAATATGGCAACTACACTTTTTTACCTGATACTGGGCATCATTATTGTTGACTTTCTTTTTGAACGTTGGCTTGATTACCTAAACCTGAACCATTTTAAACCGGAGCTACCGCCTGAACTAAAGGGTATTTACAGCCGGGATAAGTATAGAAAATCACAGCAATACCTGAAAGCCAACAGCCGGTTTTCCATGATTAGTGCTACTTTTTCTTTTACCATAATCCTACTCATGCTGGCTTTTTTCGGATTTGCATGGTTAGACGAACTGGTACGACATCTCAGCCCAAATGATTATATCAGGACACTACTGTTTTTTGGGATGCTGGGATTGGGTGCCGATATTTTATCCCTTCCGTTTCAATTGTATGATACTTTTGTAATTGAAGAGAAGTTCGGTTTTAACAAAACAACAGTTTTCACATTTGTAACCGACAAGTTGAAATCGTGGTTTGTGGGAGGACTTATCGGCGGAGGGCTTTTGCTGTTTTTGCAGTGGGCACAAGCTGCCGGCGGGTCTGTTTTCTGGTTAATAGCACTTGGTGGCGTCGGCCTTTTCACGATCCTGATGGCCATGTTTTATACCAGTCTTATCGTACCGTTGTTCAACAAGCTTACACCCCTGAAAGAAGGTGAACTAAAAACAGCCATTGAGGAAATGGCAGAAAAAGCCGGATTCAGGTTAGCAAATGTATTTGTTATGGACGGTTCAAAAAGAAGCACCAAAGCCAATGCCTATTTTAGTGGCTTGGGACCAAAAAAGAAAATCATTCTTTACGACACGCTGATTAAAGAGCTGACAACGGAAGAAGTTGTGGCCGTTTTGGCACACGAGATTGGACATTACCGCAAAAACCATATTTACAAGGGACTCGCTTTGTCGCTGATACAGTTATTTATCATGATATTCTTGTTGGGTAAGGCGCTGCTACTCCCATCATTTGCGCAGGCACTTGGTGCACAGCAAATGAGTTTTTATATGGGCTTGCTGGCCTTTGCCCTACTTTACTCGCCCATCTCCTTCGTCCTGAATATTTTTACGAACCTTTTCTCGCGAAAGCATGAGTATCAGGCAGATGCCTACGCTACAGCACGAGGATTAGGGAAAAGTCTGGTAAATGCTTTAATCAAGCTTTCTGTTTCGAGCCTTAGCAACCTGCAACCACATCCGCTCTATCTGTTTTTTCATTACTCACATCCCACATTGTTACAGCGAAAACAAGCCATTGAAAAACAAACCGATTAGTAAGAAGCTTTTTTGAAACTAAAAAAGGTGATAATGGTTTTGATGACAATTTTAAAATCGGTCCAGGGCTCGGCAATCATTGCGTATTGATTGTCCAAAGCAATTCTTTCTTCCGGATTGTGCACTTCGGCTGAGCGAATTTGCCATAGCCCGGTAATACCGGCAGGAGCCATAAAACGGTACGACCATTCGTCCGTAGTCAGATGTTCCGCCTCATAAAGGGGCAGAGGGCGATTCCCAACTACCGACATATCACCCCTAAGTACATTATAAAACTGAGGAATTTCATCAAAGTGAAGTTGCCGAAGGATTCTGCCAACAGTAGTAATCCGCGGGTCATCTTTCATCTTAAAAAACGTATTTTGCAACAGCTCTAATTTTCGTAATCGCAAATATTGATTTTCACATATCTCTACGCCATCAATAAAAAGTATTGGTGAACAAGGTTTTTCAAGACGTTTACAATCCTGGCATTCTTTTTTATAGCCATTTTCAAGTTGGTGTTCTTTTCGTTCTTCTTTCAGGTACTCATTAAGGCTGGAAAGTTTCGACAACTTTTTGTCAGCGTCATCAATCATTGTCCGGAATTTATGAAAGGTGAAAATATCGTAACCTGTTCCCACTCGCCTTTGTGAATAGATAATCGGCCCCCTACTCTCAAGTTTTATCGCAAGGGCAATAAGAACAAGAAGTGGCGAAAAGAAAATAAGCGCCAGAAATGAGAAAACAACATCAAAGGCCCTCTTCCCCAAACCAATCCTATAGTTAAGATATTTTTCTCCTGCCTTACCTTTCACCTTCTTTTTCAAGGTTTAAAAAATCAAATTATAAAAAATCCAGAGCAGTACCATTATTCCCTGTGATAAAAAAACCGTTGAGTAGCAAACCCTTGCCGTTCTAGCATGGACTTATTACTCGTTACAAATCTAATAATTTCTTCCATTGGGACAGAAAAGGTAACACCATAATTTATCATCTTTCTTTTGTTAATAAGTAACTCGCCATGATACGGCTCTGATTTACTGTAGGCTTCCGCTTTGTCAACATTCGGCTCCAGATAAAAGATATCACTTACAGAAGAGGAGCTGGCGATGCCAACCCACTCAAGATGATGGGAGCCGTTTCGTACGGCAAATACCGGTCCGCCGCTGATGCCACGATTAAAAATGGCATTGGCAAGAAAAAAACTATCTTTTTTGGATTTACTAACAAGGCCACTCTCCACCATTTTATGACCTTTTGGAAACCCCATCACATAAACAAATGCACCCCAGTCCAATTCAGAAGATTTCCCAACCGGAAAAGGCATTATTCTGATATCTTCTTCCGGTTGTATTGTAGCCTTAAGTAAAGCAATATCATGTTTATCATCGATAGCTATTACCTTTACGTTTGGGTTATTCAATCCCATAACGAAGCTGTTTTGTTTAAGCTTTATAGCTATATTTCTGATAACCCAGGAAGAATCGGGGAAATAGGTTATGAGAGTATCCTGAAAGTTCACCACATGAGCACAAGTGAGCAAAGCAGCTTTTTCATTATCAACATAAACAACGGATGCTGTTCCCAGAACCGACTGGTTAGAAATAGTATGCGAAGCTGCAAATTCGTCCGCATTGCCCTTTTTAAAATTTTCTAAAGTCATGTGCGTACTTCTGGCAAAAGTGTATGAATCGTAAAAGGCAATCACATTCAGCCGGTAAACAGATTGGGCAACTTTGTCCAGCTGCGTAGAGGCTTCCCGAGCCGGCGGACCTGAGGCATATCTCCCATCTGCAGCATAATTCGGCTTGACCACAGGAAGGCTCTGACGTGAGCACGACCAGTTAACGGCAACCAATAACAAAGAAAGAAACAGAAATAAGAAATACTTCATTTTACAAATCACGATTTTTTAAAAAGAAATATACAAGCCAGATAAAAAGAATCGAATACCCCAAACAACCCCAGATATCTATCCAGGAAACTGTTTCCCGGAAGTTGACACCAAAAAGTTTCATCAGTGAAGAATTCGGTACGTCAATCAAATGGGTTATCATTTTTATCGGAAGAAAACGAGCAACGCCATCGGGCAATTTGAAAGCAATGATAGGCTCCAAAACATAATAGTAAAGCGCAAAGATTCCTATAGCCAGCCCCTGTTTTTGTAACACAAAAGCGAACATCATCGCCATAAGTAAAAATGTGAAAACCTCCAAAAAGTAAGCAGGAACAAAAAACATTTTCGTAAAAATCAAGGTAGTGGTCATGTGTTCCGTATGAGAATACCCAAGAAGCAAAGCCGATAAAAACAAAACGATGGTTACAGCCAGTGAGATAAATAAAACAAATATCACTTTAGAGAACAAAAACTCTACCCGGCTCATTCCAGACATAACGTTCTGACGGATAGTTTTATAACTGTATTCGTTTGTGATAAAAATAATAACAACGAGAGCCAGGAAGATTTTAAAGAAACCTGCGATGAAAGCCATGTTATGCCACACATACGGAAAGCTGTACAACGAAAAACCGGGAATAGATACAGGTGAGTTTTTCCCAACATTAGACATCACATTGTTAAGAAACGATTCGGTAACCATAAATACAAATACAACAAGAACCACATACAAAGCACTGAGCACCCAGAATGTACGGTTGTGAATATATTTCCGGAAATCTATTTTAATTAATCTTTTCATGGTTATTCAGATAAAAGTTCGAGGAAATATTTTTCAAGACTTTTGCTGCGTACAACCAAATGAGTCAGGTAAACCCCCTGTTCAGCTAACATCTTGTTCAACAATTCAGGATGTAGATCATCGTCAACAGTCAGGACAAGTAATCCGTTTTGCTTCGTAACAGATTTCACCGCTGTAATCTGTTTCAACGCCATCTGCAATTTTTCCAAATCCTTTGCCGCCAGTTCCATAATCAGTGAGCCACCCAGTGCTTCATTCACCGGACCGGCATAACGTTTCTCCCCTTTTTCCAAAACCAGTACATGAGAGCATACTTTTTCTACTTCGTCCAGCAGGTGGCTGGCCAAAATAATGGTATGGCCACGTTGTGCTATTTCAAGAATAAGATTCCGAATGTCGGCAATACCTTTTGGATCCAGACCATTGGTCGGTTCATCAAAAATCAGTACTTCGGGATTACCCAGCATGGCTGCTGCAATAGCCAGCCGCTGTTTCATTCCCAGCGAAAAGCTACTGTATTTGTATAATTTCCGATCGGAGAGATGAACCATTTCCAGTACTTCATCTATTTCATCGTAGTGAACGCCCCGGATATCGGCAATAATTTTCAGATTATCAACAGCTGTCATGTAAGGATAAAACAAGGGCTGTTCCAGCAAAGCACCGATGCGTTTGCGTAAAGCAGAATCAGGCTTTTGTCCAAACCAAAAATATTCGCCGCTGTCGGCTTTGATAATGTCGAGTAAAATCCCCAGAGTGGTTGTCTTTCCACTCCCGTTAGGTCCCAAAATACCAAAAACACTCCCTTTCTCCACCGTTAGCGATAGGGAATTCAGTGCTTTCAGCCGGCCGTACGATTTACTCAGATTCCGGATTTCCAGTATTTCTTTTTGCAAAATAGTTTCTTTTAAGAATTTTGACGTAAAAAGCCAATAATTATTACAATAATAGTGAAAAAAACATCATCAAGAATAATTATATTTACCTTTGCCGCTTCTTAATTAATCCTTTATTAACACAATAATCTATGAAAGTAGGAAACAATAAGGTGGTCACCATGACATACACCTTACAACGCAATGATGAACAAGGTGAAATAATTCAGAAAGTTGACGAAAGCAAGCCTTTTATCCAAATGTTTGGTGTTGGTGCTTTACTTCCGGCGTTTGAAAGCAACCTCAACGGACTGGAAGAAGGCGATGACTTCGGCTTCGGACTCTCTGCAGAAGAGGGTTACGGAAACCTTTCGGATGAAGCTATCATAAAACTTGAAAAAAAAATCTTTGAGATTGATGGCGTGGTGGATACCGAAATGGTTGCTATAGGAAAGACGATTACCATGCAGGACAACAATGGCAATCCGCTTGACGGAAAAGTCCTTGCTGTTGAAGAAGACAACGTCATCATGGACTTTAACCATCCTCTGGCAGGCGAAAGCCTCTATTTTAGCGGGTCTATTTTAAATGTTCGCGAAGCATTGGAAGAGGAGCTGTCGCACGGCCACGTTCATGGTGCCGGCGGCCATCATCACTAATCATCACTTGTATAAGATGAAAACAGCAGGCTTTTTGTTAAGGTCTGCTGTTTCTTTTTTCCAGCCGGCCATATTGCGAGTAACAATTTTCTCCGTGGGCAAAGTCAAATTGCTGGCGACACACAACAGGGTTTGTGGTTTGCAGGTTTTCATCAGGCTCTCCAACATGCTGTTGTTACGATAAGGCGTTTCTATAAATATCTGACTGATACTTTTCCTCCACGCAGCCTGCTCGAGTTCACGAATTTTTACTATCCGCTGACGTGATTCAATGGGCAGATAGCCATGAAAACAAAACTGCTGACCATTGAAGCCGGAGGCCATAAGTGTCAGAATAATGGAGTTGGGGCCCACCAGCGGAACAACACGGATATTTTTCCGGTGAGCCAGCCCCACCACCACCGCGCCCGGATCGGCTACAGCAGGTGTTCCAGCCTCCGACAAAATACCTACATCTTCCCCGTTCTCAGCAGGTTTCAGAAAAGCATCCACGGCCTCTTCGGAAGTACGCTTATTCAATTCAAAAAACTGCATATCATCAATCGGAAGCGGATGTCCCGATTTCTTGATAAACCGGCGGGCAGTACGGATATTTTCAACTATAAACACCCTTATACCATGAAGAATTTCATGGTTATAAACAGGAATTACCTTTGGAATGCTTTCATTACTTCCCAGCGTAACGGGAAAAAGATAGAGCGTTCCTTTTTTTATTTTTGACATTACTTTAAAGTTTACTACCAGGGTAAATGATTCAAATCCACATTGCCACCTGACAGAATAATTCCCACTTTTTTTCCTTTCACATCAACTTTTCTTTCCAAAACAGCAGCAAGCGGAACTGCAGCCGACGGCTCCACCACAATCTTCATCCGTTCAAAAATCAGACGCATGGCTTCTACAATGCTATCTTCTCCCACCGTTATAATGTCATCCACAAACTCACGAATAATAGGAAAGGTAATCTTCCCAAGAGAGGTGAGCAAACCATCGGCTATGGTAGTCGGATTTATGCTGGGGAGAAGTTTTCCAGATTTAAAAGAACGGTAAGCATCATCTGCACCGGCAGGCTCACAAGCTATCACACGAGTTGCTGCATCAGAGAAATAATGTGCAGCCAAAGCTGTTCCACTTAGCAAACCTCCTCCACCGACAGGACAAAGAATAATGCCCAAATCAGGTTGTTCCTCCAGAAGCTCCATGGCAGCCGTTGCCTGTCCTTCAATAACTTTCAGATTATCATAGGGATGTATCACCGTGGCATCGGTTTCATCGACTACCTTTTTCAGTGTCAATTCCCTTGCTTCAAGTGTAGGTTTGCAGAAAGTAATTATGCCACCATAACCTTTAACAGCATCTACTTTTACCCTAGGGGCATTTTCAGGCATTACAATGTAAGCAGGAATTTTGCGCAAAGCAGCAGCCCGTGCTAAAGCCTGGGCATGATTACCAGAGGAATGGGTGGCCACTCCTTTCTCTGCCTCGCTGCTATCAAGAGAAAAGACGGCATTCACAGCACCTCTTGACTTAAAAGCCCCTACTTTCTGAAAGTTTTCACATTTAAAAAATAAGCTACTCTCAAATTTGCTGTTGAGAAAAGCAGACTGCAAAACCAGTGTACGATGAATTCCAAACGCTATCCGTCGGGCGGCATTCACTATCTGATCTTGTGAAGAATATACCATTTTTTCTTATCACTCTGCGGATTTTACCAATGCCACAATTTTATCAGTAGCTTTTTCCAGTAACTTAAAAACAGCCTCACAATCTTTGATACCGCTGTTATATGGATCAGGTACAGTCTTATTTCTCCCTTCTTCCAACACATTCAGCAAGTAATCAACTCTGGCTTTCTTCTCATCCGTTTTGGCAAGAGCCATAACATCATTATAATTTTTGGTGTCCATGACATAAATCTTGTCAAACAAGTGGAAATCATCTTTCATAAATATTCTGGCTCTGCCTTCCGCTGAAAAGCCATATTTCTGTGCAACTTCTGTTACTCTGCTGTCTGGTGGTTCATTAATATTGAATGACTCAAATCCGGCTGAGTCAACCTCTCCTTTAATGTTATTTTCCTTAAATTTTTTTCTCAAAAGAGCTTCGGCCAAGGGGGAACGGCACACGTTTCCCAAATCTACAAATAACACGTTCATAGTTTATATTTTTATTAATAATTTGCCCTAAAATACAAAAAAAATTCGGAATAGCCTATGTTTCCATCCCGTTTTGCAAAAGAAATCTGCAAGGCGAAACTTCGTAGGTCTTTTTACTAATAACCTGAGTTCGATATAAGATTTATCTCACAAAAAGCCGATAGTACTCCATAAATTTGAGTCGTCTATGGACTAATTATCTGAAACTGTGAGCAAAGCTTATATCGAACACGGGTTAATAACAAACGTTTACATCTTCAGCTTTTTATCTATTTCGTCCACATAAATACGGAATCGGCGATCCGTTTCTATCAGATTATTCACGGTACGGCAAGCATGTAAAACGGTGGCATGGTCCTTATTACCACATTGCAACCCGATTGTAGCGAGCGAATTCTTAGTGTGTTTTTTGGAAAAAAACATAGCCAGCTGACGTGCCTGGACAATCTCCCTTTTTCTCGTTTTTGAATTTATCAGATCCAGCGAAATATTAAAATAATCGCAAACTACTTTTTGAATGTAATCGATAGATATCTCCCGTGTGGTATTTTTCACAAATTTATCAATCATCTGCTTGGCCAAATCCAGTGTAATGGTCTTCTTGTTTAGCGAAGCCTGAGCGAGTATGGAAATCAGCGCCCCTTCCATCTCACGGATATTTGTGGTAATATTATAAGCCAGGTACTCAACAACTTCGTAGGGCATTTCAATCCCATCAGCATAAAGCCTTCTTTGCAAAATAGCAATCCGTGTCTCCAGACCAGGAACCTGCAAGTCAGCAGCCAGACCCCATTTAAAACGCGACAGCAGACGGGGTTCCATGCCCTTCAATTCAACAGGCGGTTTATCCGAAGTAAGGATAATTTGCTTGAGATTCTGGTGCAAATGGTTGAAAATATGAAAAAAGATATCCTGTGTCTTTTCTTTTCCGGCCAGAAACTGAATGTCGTCCAAAATGAGTACATCAATCATTTGATAAAAATGTACAAAATCGTTTTGGTTATTATTTCTAACCGAATCAATATATTGATTAATAAACTGTTCAGTTTGTAGATAGAGAACTGTTTTATCCGGAAAATTGGCTTTTACCTGAAGTCCGATGGCATGAACGAGATGTGTTTTGCCAAGCCCAACCTGACTATAAATGAGAAGAGGGTTAAAAGCAGTTTTCCCGGGATTCTCAGCCACAGCCCATCCGGCCGAACGTGCCAGCCGGTTACAATCGCCTTCCACAAAATTATCAAAAGAATAAGTATCAACCAGTTGTGATTCAATTTTAAGCTTTTTAAGACCGGGGATAATAAATGGGTTGGGTATTTCTCGCGAACGACCTCTGTTCAGATCAAGGGGCATGTTGACAGGCTTGTTTCGTACGTCCTTGTACTTAGTAGAAGGATAATTTACCATCACCGGCTTTTTTTGCCCCAATTGTGAACTATCCATAATAATACTGTACTCAAGACGGCCAGAGGGGCCCATTTCGCGCTTAATCGTTTTTCTCAGCAGGTTGATATAATGATCTTCGAGCCATTCATAAAAAAATTGGCTGGGTACCTGAACAACCAAAATGTTATTTTCAACTTTTAAAGGTACAATAGGTTCAAACCAGGTTTTGAAACTTTGATAAGGAATATTATCTTTTATTACTGCAAGACATCTTTCCCAAACATCATTATGTTTTCTTTTCATTCGTTGGTAAAGTTTTTATCAACAATTATTCATCTTATTAACAACTAAATTATAATCCGCTAAAAATCAAGCTAAATTTTACTCGGAATCTCCTCATAATTTCTTAACAAAGAAATAACATATCCGGTGGAAAGAAAAGAGAAAAACCTATTGACTTTTGTTTTTTTTTGTCGTATATGGTGCAAAAGACTTTTAAAGTTCGAAAGCCCTGGAAACCTTTTACTTCATCATCAAGCCGGGTATTCTTTTTAATCTTTCAGCAACTATCTTCTCCCGGTTTCTCTCTACACCCAAAATAAGTTCACAACGCAAAGCAAGATTCTGTTTCAGAATATGCAACCTCTCCTCCTTTACAATGCGCATCACCGGATTCATATGCGGATAGTCAAATAGAAGTATCAGCGTGCGAGTAACGGTTAGCTCTATGATTTTAGCCTGGCTAAGCGCATCCCGTGTGGCCGTTTTGTATGCACGAATCAATCCGGGAACACCCAATTTAGTACCGCCAAAATAGCGAATCACCACCACCAACACATCAAAAAGTTCTACTGAAAGAATCTGGTTTAGAATAGGTTTGCCAGCCGTACCAGAAGGTTCCCTATCATCGTTGCTCCTGAAAAATTCATCCTCAGGCTGAATCCGGAAGGCATAGCAATGATGCCTGGCGTCATGATACTCCTTTTTCATCTGCAAAAGACACTCTTTCGCCTCCTCCTCGTTCTCCACATGAAAAGCCCGGGCAATAAACTTACTCCCCTTTTCCTTGTAATATCCTTCCGATGTGCCTTTTATGGTTTTGTACCGATCCGATTCCTGCATGTTCAAAAGTATAAAATTTTGCCGCAGTAATAAATGCTTGTATTAAATAAAGATATCCTTTTATTTTGGGCGGCTCTCGTTTGAAACGAGACCAGGCTATCCGCTGTATCTTTGTTCTCGGAAAGCCGTGTTCCGTAATGCCAAAACAGAGGCTCCCCCGTCGCCCTGTTTTGCCAACTTCACATCGGCTTCCGAATACAAAGGATGCCGCTGCTATCCTTCCCGCCTCCGTTCGCAGAAGCTTCAGGCGAAGGCAAGATACTATTGGAATGATGTATGACGAAGAGAAATTATGAAATTGCGAAGTTGCGAAATTGAGCGAATAACAATTGACTGACAACTATTTGACGATTGTTTGACAGCGAGCTAAGCGAGTTCTGACGATTGAATAACATTTTTTTTACCTTAGCACAAAAAATGTCATGCGCGCCAAGAAACGAAAACCAAAAACAAGAAGAACAAAAAAGCCCAAAGGCTCGCTCTTCACCATCCTCCTGGTTTTTATTGTTATCTCCATCCTCGCCGCTGCCATAGCTTACTTTCTTTACGATATCGGGAAGCCAAATAGCAAAACACCGGAAAAAGCATCCGCCGTCACAACAAAAACCGTTACCGGAAATCAAAATGTCCGGGCAAAAGGCATTCTGGACGGAACATGGGTCAGCACCACCGATGGCAGAATGCTTGAAATCCACGGCACCACATTCTCTATGGAATTACCTTCCGTGTCTGAGCATAAAATTACAAAAGGGCGAATTTACATTAAGGGAGATATAGTAACTATCATTTATTCCGGCACGAAAGATAAATGCACTGAAAACCCCGGCACTTACTCTTTTGTTGTCAATAAAGGGAGCATCCGCTTCCTTGCGAAGCACGATAATTGTCCGGGCCGAAAACAAGTATTTTCCACTACATGGGAGAAATTTTAATTAAATGTTGATAATGCAAACACTCGGGATAAATGGAACACAACTCACCGGATAAATCTTTTTCTTTTCGCCAACGATTACGTAGCTTTCGCTTTGCTTTCAGGGGCATACTGTTGATGATAAAAACGCAACATAACTTTTGGATTCACCTGACGTTTGCAGCCTTAGTAATTATCGCGGGCTTCTTTTTCCACATTAAGCTGACCGAGTGGATATTGGTCATTTTTTCAATAGGAATGGTGCTTTCGGCTGAAACCTTCAACTCGGCCATAGAGCAGCTAACCGATCTGGCCCATCCGGATTTTCATCCCACGGCAGGTCGTGTAAAAGATCTCGCAGCCGGAGCAGTTTTACTTTCAGCCATAGCTGCTGCTCTCATCGGACTTCTTATCTTTGCGCCTAAAATTATGGCCATTTTATGAAACTAATTATTGATAGCGGCACCACCAAAACCCATTGGGTTCTTTTGGAAGGAAAACAGATAGTCGAAGACTTCAAGACAACCGGGTTTAACCCATATTACACATCTACCGAAACTATTCGGCAAGGAATTGCCACAGAGCTTCCTGAGAGCATTAGAAGTAGAAGAGTTGACAAGATATTCTTTTATGGCACAGGTTGTTCCACAACCATGAATTGTTCTAAGATAGAGTCGATCCTTCAGACTTTCTTCAAAGATGCTATTATAGAAACTTATCACGATTTGTATGGAGCAGCCATAGCTCTACAGAAAAACAGAGAAGGTATTGCAGCCATACTTGGAACAGGTTCCAACTCCGGCTTGTGGAATGGTCATAAAATTATTGAAAGTGTGCCTTCGATGGGTTGGCTCATCGGCGACGAAGGAAGCGCCACTTATCTGGGAAAAATACTTCTTAAAGCTTTCCTTAGCAGAGAAATGTCCAAAAATATTACCGATACTTTTTATGATTATATCGGTCTTGGCTTTGAGGGAGCTTTACACAAAGTTTACGGTGAACGCGAACCAAACCGATGGATATCAAGTCTTGCTCCTTTTGCCTCTGCCCATTTGGGAAACAAAGAAGTCGTTGAGCTGGTGAAGAAAAATTTCAGGGATTTTCTGTCTGCGCAAATCAAAAAATACAGTGACTACCGGAAAAGAGAAATATCTTTTACCGGTTCTGTAGCCTGGCATTTCAAAGAAATTCTACGTGAAGTCATGCGGGAAGAAAACCTACATACCGGCATTATCCTGCAACAGCCTATGGATGGGCTTATCGAATTTCATTCTGCATAACAATCCGCTTTGAGCGTCCACGCTCAAAGATTTATGGTTACTTGTTTTTCAGCTCTTCTTTCAGATATTTCGCCGTAAGACTTTCCTTTACGTGGATAACCTCTTCAGGAGTTCCTTCGCAAACCACCTCGCCACCACGGTTTCCACCTTCGGGCCCCAAATCAATAATATGATCTGCCACTTTTATTACTTCCATGTTATGCTCAATGACAAGCACGGTATTTCCTTTGTCCACCAGCTTGTTCAGCACATCAAGTAGCACTTTTACATCCTCAAAATGCAATCCGGTAGTAGGTTCATCCAGAATATAGAGTGTTTTACCGGTATCTTTTTTGGATAGCTCTGTTGCCAGCTTTACCCTTTGTGCTTCGCCACCCGAAATGGTTGTAGAGGATTGTCCCAGCGTCAGGTATCCCAGTCCCACATCTTTCAGTGTCTGTAGTTTATGCACTATCGGTAGTACATTGGCAAAGAAGTCCACGGCCAGCCGGATGGTCATGTTCAGCACATCGTTGATAGATTTGCCTTTGTACCGGACTTCCAGTGTTTCACGGTTATAGCGCTTTCCCTGACAGGCCTCACACAATACATATACATCGGGCAGAAAGTTCATTTCAATAACACGAACCCCTGCACCTTTACAAGTTTCGCAACGTCCGCCTTTCACGTTAAACGAAAATCGACCGGGTTTATATCCTCTGATTTTAGCCTCAGGCAGCTGGCCGTATAGCTTTCTTATTTCATCAAAAACTTTGGTGTAGGTAGCCGGATTTGAGCGAGGCGTCCGCCCAATGGGCGACTGGTCAATCTGGATGACTTTATCAATATTTTCCAGCCCTTCGATGGAGCCATAAGGAAGCGGTTCCCTCAGGGCATGGAAGAAATGATGATTTAGGACAGGGTACAACGTATCGTTTACCAGCGTTGACTTCCCACTACCCGAAACGCCCGTAACACAGATAAACTTCCCCAGCGGAAAACAAACATCTATGTTTTTCAGATTGTTACCCCCGGCACTTTTCAGGGTAATAAATTTTCCACTTCCCTGACGCCGGTTTTTCAAAAAAGGGATAAACCGCTTCCCGTTCAGATACTGGCTGGTAAGCGTATTTAACTTGAGAATTTCGGAAGGAGTGCCCTGTGCCACAATCTCACCACCCAGCCGGCCAGCACCCGGACCGATTTCCACAAGATGGTCAGCCGAAAGGATAGTATCTTTATCATGTTCCACCACTATGATGGTATTGCCAATATCACGTAATTCTTTTAACGACTCAATAAGCTTATGGTTATCTCGCTGATGTAAACCGATACTGGGTTCATCCAGGATGTACATGACGCCTGTGAGCCGTGAACCGATTTGTGTAGCAAGCCTGATTCGCTGCGACTCGCCACCAGACAAGGTTCTGGCAGGTCGGTTGAGGCTAACGTAGTCGATACCCACCTCCAGCAAAAAGTTCAGACGCACCCTGATCTCACGCAAAACCTCACGGGCAATATGCTGCTGCCGTTTGCTCAGCCGTTCTTCCAGCCCAGTTAGCCATAGTTTAAGTTCTGTAAGATCCATGTTGGCCAGTTCCGCAATATTTTTCCCATCAATTTTAAAATAGAGTGCCTGTTTTTTCAGCCGCGAGCCTCCACATTCGGGACAACTATGTTTGTTCATAAAGCGACCTGCCCACTTTTTAGACATTTGGGAGGCCCCTTCGGCATGAGAGCTGGTAATGTAGCTTAACAGTCCTTCGTAGGCAAGCGAATAGGAAGAGGTGATACCGAGATACTCTTTTTTAACCTCAACCGTTTCGTTGGAGCCGTGCAAAACCACCTCGATGGCTTTAGCCGGAATATCTTTGATGGGCGTGTTCAGCGTAAAACCGTATTTCAGCCCAATGGTCTCTATCTGATTGAAAACCCAGGTATTCTTGTATTCACCCAGAGGGGCGATACCTCCCTTCTTAATGGAGAGATTTTTGTCGGGGAAAACTTTTTCCAGATCAATATCATTGACAACACCCAGGCCGCTGCATCGTGGACAGGCACCGTAGGGAGAGTTAAACGAAAAAAGATTAGGCTCCGGTTCATCGTAGGCAATACCGGTGGTTGGACACATCATCTTTTTACTGAAATGCCGAACATCCCCATTGGTTTCGTCCAGTACCATTACAACCCCTTTTCCCTGCTTCATAGCTGTTTCGAGGCTCTTCTTCAAACGGTTTTCTATATTTTTATTAACCGAAAAACGATCTACAACAGCCTCGATATCATGTACTTTATAACGGTCGAGCTGCATCCCAAACACCAATTCCAGAATGTTGCCATCCACACGTACACGCAGAAATCCCTGTTGGCGGATACGCTCAAAAAGTTCGCGGTAATGCCCTTTCCGGCCTCTCACCAAAGGTGCTAACAAAGCGATGTTCCGGTCACCATATTTTTCAGAAATAAGAGAAATAATCTGCGCTTCGGTATATTGCACCATTTTCTCCCCGGTATTGTATGAGTATGCTTCAGAAGCACGAGCAAAAAGCAGACGCAGGAAATCATAAATCTCGGTGATGGTTCCCACAGTAGAACGTGGATTCCGGTTCACAGATTTCTGTTCAATGGAAATCACCGGACTCAAGCCGCTAATCTGATCCACATCCGGGCGTTCCAAGTGGCCGATAAACTGCCGTGCATAAGCCGAAAATGTCTCCATGTAACGGCGCTGTCCTTCGGCATAAATAGTATCAAAAGCCAGTGACGACTTACCACTCCCGCTCAACCCGGTAATTACCACCAACTTGTCGCGTGGAATGCTCACATCAATATTTCTCAGATTATGAACCCGTGCTCCTTTAATTTCCAGCATGTTTTCTTCAGCAGTATCTTTTATTGTATCTTTTTCCATGTAACGGTGCCCGGCAAGTATTTTTCAAATTTGCGGCAAAATTACAGCTATTCCTTCAACTTTGCATCCGTCATGTTGAAAGGAGCATTAGGAATTTTGATTTCGTAAGTTCTATGATGGAAATTTCTCAGATACGTTTTGCGCAGCCACGGGTTAAAATATTTCAGTAGTTTATAGGAGATCCCATGCGCATGGGCAAAGTCAGCCCAGTCTTTCACCGCACCATTCACTACTACAGTATGTGTTGGAATAACAGGGTATTCCTGCGAAGGCTCAATATAAAAGCCATATTGCTCCGGGTTTTCAAAAATCATTTTAAAAGCCAGTATACGATAAATGTAGCGTGAAGTCTCGTCGGCTACCAACAAATCGTAAAACGACTTTGTCTTTTGCTGTTTCATAAAACGAGCAATACGTTTTTGTCCGGCATTGAAACTTGCCACCACGAGGGTCCAACTCCCAAACTTTTTGTAAGATTTCTTTAGGTAACGACAGGCAGCTCGCGTGGATTTCTCCACATCATAACGCTCATCAACTTCCTTATTTACTTCCAACCCATACTCTTTTGCCGTTGATTTCAGCAACTGCCAAAAGCCTACGGCATGGGCAGGGGAAACCACATTTCGTAATCCACTCTCCACCAATGGCATGTAACGAAAATCTAATGGGATGCCCCGGTTAACCAAAATGGTATCAATCATTGGTAACCACCGGTGGGCACGTTTGATAAGCTGGAGCGTGGAAGAGTGCCAGTAAGTATTCACCGAAAGTTCTCGATCGAGAGCTTCGCGTACATAAAAGATATCCAGAGGAACAGGTTCTCCGGCAAAACTAAGGGTGTCGGGAATGGTAAGTGGAACAATTTTATAATACTGTTTGTTCGTGCCAGGCGAGCTCACATCTCTTTGCTGTTGCTGATACACCACACTGCCAAGGAGCAAAGCAACTACCAACAGTAAAAGAAGAAAGTAAGAGATATTTCTGTTCATAACAGGTTTAGTTTGGCATAGGCAACAGACTAAAACGGACTGTTAAAGTTCCGAAAAAAAGGCGCATTTTTGTCTTTCTCCGACAAAATCGGATGCGCCGTCTTCCAGTCGATATTCAAATCGGGGTCATCCCAGCGGATACTTCCCTCCGATGCTTTGTTGTAAACATTAGTACACTTGTAAAAGAAAACCGTATTATCCTCCAGTACTACAAAACCGTGTGCAAAACCCGGAGGCACCCAGTACATCCATTTATTTTGTTGTGTAAGCACCGCCGAAGCCCATTGGCCATATGTCGGTGACGTTTTCCGTATGTCCACCGCCACATCCATCACGGCACCACTCATCACACGCACAAGTTTCCCCTGTGTGAACGGTGGTTTTTGAAAATGCAGGCCACGCAAAACACCTTTCGCAGATTTAGATTCGTTATCCTGAACAAAATTCCGGTCAATACCCAGCTTCAAAAAGGTCTCTTTATTATACGATTCAAAAAAATAACCCCGTTCATCTTCAAACACTTTAGGTTTTACAATGTACAAATCGGGAATTTTTGTCTTAACAATTTCCATGAATTCAAAATTTGAAGTAAAGATACGGTTTTCGGAAAGATAAAAAGGAATGTTTTTGGGAGCATAAAAATATTGTCACCAATACTGATTTTCCCTATTTCTTATCAAGCCTGTTCCACCTGCTTATGAGTTCGTCAATCTGTTTTTTATAATAAGAAAATACTTCCGTTTGACCTTGTACAGGTGCTGCATCCGCACTTTGAACAGAAATTACCAAACCGGATAAAGCCCCAATTGCTGAGGACAGATTCGGATGTCCTGTGCTTGATAAAGTCGAAAGCGAATCAGCCATTGCAGCAGAAAGGTTTTCTTTTCCCTTTAAGAGCAGACTATCAATATTGTTATAAACAGCAACGGATTTGTTTAATAACATGTCTATTTGCCGGGCTAACTTAAGTTGTTTTACCAAATCCCTTTCACTTACGTGTACCCGTGGATCCAATTTTACAATTAAAGGCCGGGTATATTTTTTTCCGTTTACACTCAGGGTAACGGTATAATTCCCCGGCAATACAATCGGCCCTTCGGGCTGAAGCGGTGTGCCATCAGTCCATATTGCTGCAATGGAATAATGATATTGCAGGGCCGAAGGACGTGGATAGCGAAGGTTCCACACAAATCTGTGCATGCCCGCTGTGGTATAAAGATGTTTGGCTTTTACAAGCCAGTCTTTTTCAAAATAGCGATGGGCAGGTAATTTTTTTGCCTTCTCAACACTCGAAAATTGCTTAACAACATTCCCTTCAGAACCTTTTATAGTTAAAGTAACCGTACCTTGTACGTTATCTTTAAGCCAATAATCTATTATTGACCCTGCCGGAGGGTTTTGCCCCAGCGGTGTTGAAGGGGGCCAGGGAGTATCATGGTTTTCATTATTCCTTAAGCGCCAGGTTTGTGCAGGATGAAAAAGATGAACCGGTTCTTCCGAAATCTTTTGGGTTATTTCACGTAATGGTTCAAGATCATCCAGTATCCAGATACCGCGTCCCTGAGTTCCGGCAATAAGGTCGCCGTTATGCACAACGAGATCGCGTACGCTGGTAGTGGGGAAATTTAATGCAAGCGAATGCCATTGAGCACCATCATTAAAAGAAACATAAATACTACGGTTTGTGCTTGCATAAAGAAGCCCTTTCTTAACAGGGTCAGCCTTGACGACATTTAGATATTCATCGGAAGGAATTCCCTTTGTTATTGTCTGCCAGGTTTTCCCATCATCAGTTGTCTTGAGGATTAATGGTATAAATTTTCCGAGCCTGTGCAAATCAACAGAAACATACGCAGCATGAGCCGAAAACGGTGATGGGGCAATTGAATTTATCCTTCCCCAAAGCGGAACAGTTGAAGGCGTTACATTTTGCCAATGCTCACCTCCGTCTTTAGTGTGTTGGATAAAACCATCATCAGTACCGACCCAAATTACTTTTTGATTTACAGGTGACGGAGCAATACTGAAGATTACTCCGTAGCCAATTGAACGGGCCTGGGCCGGATTAGGATATTTTACTTTCTCAGCTCCTGATTTTACCCCACTGAGATCGGGGCTGATAATTTTCCAATGATCACCGTTATCCAGAGATTTGAAAAGATATTGCGCACCAAAGTACAACGGGTAAGGTTTTATATGAGAAAAAACCAAGGGTGTAATCCAAGTGTAACGGTAGCGTACAGTTGTAGGCCGCGCACCATAACTTGAGACAGGCCAGGGAGAAATGTTGGCAGACTGCCTGGTAATTTCGTTAAAGCGGGAAATTTTCCCACCCAATCCACTTCCGAATATCAAATTTGCATTCCCTGGTTTGGGAATTTCGTAATCTCTCTCAGCCCCACCTACCGGATGCCAATCCCGTTCCTCAATTACGCCATAAGGTCCGCGGCTCAAAATTCCAACAGTACCGTTATCCTGCTGTCCGCTGTAAATCCGGTAAGGAAACTGATTATCTACCGCCAAATGATAAAATTGGCCGGTAGGCTGATTGTACCAACTTGACCAACTTTGACCGTTATTTACCGTTACAACAGCACCCTGATCAGACGCTGTTATCATGTGACTGGGATCGGAAGGATTTATCCATAAGAAATGATAATCATCTCCGCCGGGAGAACCTTTAAATATTGAAAAATGTTTTCCTCCATCATCTGAACGTTGTATGGAACGATCCATAACATAAACGATGTCCGGATTGCCCGGATCAACGGTCATACGGCTAAAATAGGAGTCTGCCAATGCCGCATCATTATTAACAAGCTGCCAGCTCTTGCCTCCGTTATCCGAGCGGTATATACCACTATTTTTTCTACCAGCCTGTATGGAAGCATAAACAATCTGCCCTCCCCTTCCGCGCGCAGCGCCAAGGCCTATTCGTCCAAGTTCACCTGAAGGAAGTCCGTTGCCGGAAAGTTTTTTCCAATGACTGCCTCCGTCTATACTTTTGTAAATGGCTGATCCCGGACCGGATTGCGGTAAAAAGTAATCGAGCCACGGGTGCATGCGCATCTGCCAAAGGGCAGCATAAATTATCGAAGGATTTTCCGAATCAGACGCAAGATCCACAGCGCCGGTATTATTATTGACAAACAGAACCTGTTTCCAGGTTTTTCCACCATTGGTGGTAAGAAAAACGCCACGTTCCGAATTAGGAC
>CAYYOW010000016.1:0-31236 GCA_964473395.1 uncultured Lentimicrobiaceae bacterium
ACCTTTTAATCGAACCATTTCGGAATTGAAACTTGATATTAAGTATTGATTTAGCCAGCTCAATATTGCTTTTAATCGAACCATTTTGGAATTGAAACAAACCAAGTTGAGCTAGAACCAAACAACCGTAAGTTCAAGTTACAAATGTATCTTATCACACCACTAATTTACGAATAACCGCACCCGACAAGTCACATGAAAATATCTCTACGAATACTTCTTACGGGCGAAAAACTAATTTCGTGGCATCCATCTGCATGACAAAGAAAATTATGGAGAACTAATATTAGCTCTATTTTCTTTAAAATTAAACAACTGGTATGTTAGTAGTTGGCAATCATTAAAATACCGAATACAATAGATGTTTTCTTGAAAAAAATTATGATATGTTTACTTTGGCAAAATTTTAAATTCCTCATCGAATCAGCATTTTTTCTCTACCTTTACACCTCTTATTATAATAATAAACGATATGCACTTTAAATTTCTTTTCCTGTTTTTATTTTTATTTACGATGTTTGGAGCTGCGATGGCTCAGCAAAAAATTCTGTTTGATGCCACCAAAGCTGAAACAGCTGGCAATGCCGATTGGGTGATTGATGCTGACCAGTTTAACCTGAGTTACAATAATGGTAATCCTGTGGCAGGCTCCGGAAAAGAGTCTAATCCTCAACAATTTCCTACTCCGGCCCAATTTACAGTTACAGCCTCCACCCCTGAAACATACTGGGAAGGAGCTCTTTCTGCTTGGGGTATCGGTTTGGTAAAGAAAGGTTTTGAAGTGGAAACGCTTCCCTACAACGGAAAAATTACTTACGGCAACAGTAGCAATCCGCAGGATTTGTCAAATTATGCAGTGTTTGTGGTGGACGAACCCAACATCAGGTTTACAAGCACCGAAAAAACAGCTATTTTACAATTCGTTTACCATGGCGGCGGCCTGTTTATGATATCTGACCACGACTATTCCGACCGGAATAATGACGGTATAGATTCTCCTTCCGTTTGGAACGACTTGATGAAAAATAACTCCATGAAGGCTGACCCTTTTGGGATTAGTTTTGACCTTTTAAAGTTTGATGACAAGTCTCATAATGTTAGAAACCTACCGTACAACCCAATACTGAACGGTACCATGGGAAAGGCATCCGAATTGTGGTATTTTGCCGGGACTTCCATGACGCTGCATCCCAGCGACAACAGTAGTGTGGAAGGGCTGATTTACCGCAGCGGTTCGCCATTTGGAAATAAAAATGTTCTGTTTGCTTCGGCAACTTATGGAAAGGGAAAGGTTGTGGCTCTGGGTGATAGCTCTCCCCCCGATGATGGAACCGGTGACCCTGGTGACAAGCTTTACAATGGCTGGACTAAAGATGCTAATGGAAATCACGAACGGCTGATTATGAATGCCTGCTTGTGGTTGGCTGAAACGCCTACGGCAACAAACCCCGTTAAAAAAAAAGAGGAAACTGAAATCTCTTTCTTCGATACAGGCCATAATGGAGCGCTAAAAATAGGAACGTTGCCGGATGAGACGATTGTTCAGCTGACAGTTTATGATCTTGCCGGAAGGAAGATAGCCGGTTTTCAACAAATTCAATCCCATCAGATTTATCACTTTTCCCTTCCTGCCGAAGGTGTTTTCATCTACCGGTTAACCGGAAATAATTTTTCAAAAACAGGTAAATTTCATCTCTAGCCCATGGCCTGTATTTAATTAACTTTAGACGCCTCGTTAATCCATAATTTAATGATTAAATGTGTATTATGGAGAATGTAAGTTATATATATTATTGAAAAATCAATATTCTATTCAATTTATTCCCATATTTGTAAAAAAGAGGTCATGTTTGATTTTCGTCTCAAAGTTTTTTATACTGCTGCAAAACAGTTGAGCTTTTCAAGGGCTGCTGAAGAGCTTTTTATTTCCCAACCTGCTGTGAGTAAACATATCCGTACTTTGGAAGATGTTTTTAAAGTGAAATTATTTGTACGGCAGGGAAGTAAAATTACACTCACATCAGATGGAAAGGTTTTGTTCGGATATGCTGAAGAAATTTTTGCCCTTTACCGGAAACTGCAATTCGAGATGGACAAAAGGGCAAACATAAACAGCGGACACCTCCGGCTGGGAGCCAGCACTACTATTGCCCAATATATTTTGCCAAACATGCTCGCCGATTTTCATGAGCAATATCCTGATATTCATGTAACATTGATGAATGGAAATACCCAACAAATTGAATCGGCACTGTTACAAAAGGAGATTGGGTTGGGAGTTATTGAAGGCCATGCAAAAAAAACGGAACTGAAATATACTTCTTTTATGAAAGATGAGATTGTCCTTGTAACCAGAAAAGATCACCCACAGGCACAAGCCGGAGAAATTGACCTTGAAATGTTGAAAAAGATCCCCCTCGCCATTCGTGAATTTGGTTCTGGCACTTTGCAGGTGATACAACATTACCTAAAAGCACAGCATCTCTCACTCTCCGATTTAAATATTGAAATGCAACTCGGTAGTACAGAGGGTATCAAAACCTATTTGAGAAAAACACGTTGCTTTGCATTTCTGTCGCTCAACAGTGTACTCGAAGAGCTGCAGCGTGATGAACTGACGGTTATTGAGCTTCCCGGCTCGGCCATCCATCGGCTTTTCCACTTTATTGCCCCTCATGGTAACGAAGATCCGTTGGCTGAAATGTTTATGAATTTCGTTATCAGGAATTCTCCCCTGAAAGGCAATAAATAAAGGGTTTCATCCCATTTGCTGCTTCAATAGCATCAACACTTACAGAAAGAAACGAAGTTGCTGTTTTATAGTGGCTACCGGATACTATATTCCTTAATTTTCCGGTAAAGTGTTCTTTCGGAGATGCCCAACTCACGGGCAGCATCTTTTCGCTTGCCGTTGTGTTTCTCCAGCGCTTTGCGAATCATCTCCTTTTCTTTATCTTGCAACGACAGTGACTCTTCGATGATTTCAGAATGGTGAAATTTTTCTTCTTCGGGAGTAGTAGCCTGACCGCTGTGAACGATTTTCATCTCTTCATTGTCCGGATGTATCAGACTCAGACTTTCATCCGAAATATGCTTTACCAGTAACGCTTTGGTTTTTTCAAGGGTTACATCATCCGGATCTTTGTCTAAAATTTCGATGACAATTTTTTTCAATTCGGTGATATCCTTCTTCATATCGAAAAGCACCTTGTACAGCAAATCTCTTTCAGAGAAATGTTCTTTATTGTCCTGATGATAAAGAACTGGGAGGCTGGGCCGTGTCGTGTCGGGAAGGTAAAGCCGAAGTGTATCGGCATTGATAAGTTTTTCTTTCTCGATAATAGAGATCTGCTCCGTAATATTTTTCAATTGTCTTACATTCCCAGGCCAGTAATAATTCTTTAAAACATGAGTGGCATCCTCTGTAAGGCGTAAAGGAGGCATTCTGTATTTTTCTGCAAAATCTGCGGAGAACTTTCTGAATAACAGGTGGATATCGTCTTTGCGCTCACGCAATGGCGGAATGTAAATAGGCACTGTGTTCAGGCGATAATATAGATCCTGACGGAATTTACCTTTTTCAATGGCTTCGGGGATATCCACATTGGTGGCAACAACCACGCGTACGTTGGTTTTAATGACCTTGGATGACCCTACTTTCATAAACTCACCCACTTCGAGAACCCGCAAAAGGCGCACTTGTGTTGACAACGGCAGCTCTGCCACTTCATCCAGAAAGATTGTTCCGCCGTTGGCGACTTCAAAATAGCCTTTACGAGCTTCGTGGGCACCTGTAAATGAGCCTTTTTCGTGTCCGAAAAGTTCCGAGTCAATAGTCCCTTCCGGGATAGCGCCGCAGTTTACAGCGATGTAGTTGCCGTGTTTTCTAGGACTTAAGTGATGAACAATCTGTGGAAAAACCTCTTTTCCGGTACCGCTTTCTCCCGTAATCAATACTGTGAGGTCGGTGGAAGCCACCTGCATGGCAATGTCGATAGCCCGGTGCAGCACAGAAGAGTTTCCAATAATCCCGAACCGTTGTTTTACACTTTGAACATCCATAACCTTGTCTTTAAATTTAAAATCTAAACTACCGGAGAACGGCACCCAGCTCTTTCTCAAAAGCCTGTTGCAGCCTGCGCATGGCTTTGTCAATCACCTTGTCAGTAAGTGTTTTGTTTTCATCCTGCAAAATGAAAGACAAAGCGTAGGACTTTTTCCCTTCGGGAACGTTATCACCTTCGTAAACATCAAAAATACTTACCGACTTCAGCAACTTTCTTTCTGCACGGAAAGCTATCTTTTTCAAAACGTCATAATGAACATCTTTGTCCACAACCAGTGCCAGGTCGCGCCTTGCCGAAGGGAATTTCGGAACCGGAACATACTGCACATTGTGGCGGGGCATCAGCTGGATTATGAAATCCCAGTTGATGTCGGCTACAAAAACTTCGGTTTTCACACCGATCATCTTAAGCATATCTTTGTGAGCGGAACCAATTTGAGCCAAAACCCTCTCGCCGGAAGTGAGTTGTATAGCATAGTTGAAATTTCCGTTGGTAGTTTCTGAGATCTCCAGCCTGTTTTCATCAATTCCCAGCTTTTTCAGTAAACTGTTCACAAGTCCTTTCACATAATAAAAATCGAACTGCTTATTTTGGGAGTTCCAGTTTTCTGCCTGAACGCGTCCGGAGGCAAAGATTGTCAGGTGTTTTTCTTCATAATAGTTATTGACACCACGTTTTTTGTCGTAGTTGTCCTTTTTAAAATAGGCTTTCCCGAATTCAAATATTTTCAAATCATTTATTTTTCGGTTCTGGTTGTAGGCGATAACCTCCAGCCCGCCAAACAGCAATGTCTGCCTCAAAATGTCCAAGTCTTTACTTAGCGGGTTGAGCAGCGTTACATTTTGTTTTTCATCGAAAACCTTACTTTTATTAACGTATTCTGATTTGGTAAGTGAGTTGTTTATGATTTCTGAGAATCCCTGTCCCACAAGGTAATCAGAAATTTCGTTTTGCAATTTCTCCAGATCTGGTTTTTGCCGCAGGCTCACTGAAGAATGAATTTTATTTTCAAATTTCACGTTGTTGTACCCGTAAATCCGTAATATTTCTTCAACTACATCCACTTCGCGAAGCACATCCACTTTAAAAGTGGGGATAAGCAATTTAAGTCCGTTGGCGGTTTCTACCACTATCTCCATTTCCAGGCTCTGCACAATTTCTTTTATGATGTTGCGGTCGATAACATTGCCAATCAAGCGGTCAACATGAGCGTACGAAACGTCGATAGTCCATTTTTTAATAGGCTTGGGATAGACATCTTTGATTTCGGAAGAGATGGTTCCGCCGGCAAGTTCTTTAATGAGCAATGCAGCCCTTTTTAAAGCAAAAAGAGTGATGTTAGGGTCGGTACCTCGCTCAAAACGGAAGCTGGCATCGGTTTGCAGAACATGGCGTTTGGCAGTTTTACGCACATGGCGTGGGTCGAAGTAGGCACTTTCAAGGAAAACAGCCGTGGTTTTTTCGGTAACACCCGAATCGGCACCGCCAAATACGCCGGCAATACACATGCCTTCTTCCACGTTGCAAATCATGAGGTCGTCCGGATGTAGTTTACGCTCCATTTCGTCAAGTGTAACGAAGGGCGTCTGATTAGTCAATTTCTGAACCACCACCTTGTTGCCTTTTATCTTCGTAGCATCGAAAGCATGCAGTGGCTGGCCTGTTTCCTGCAACACGAAGTTGGTAATGTCCACCACGTTGTTAATCGGTCGTATGCCAATACTTTCCAGTTTTACCTTAAGCCATTCCGGTGACTCTTTCACCTGGATGTCTTTTACGGTTATCCCCGAATATCGCGGACAGGCTTCCTGGTCTTTCACCTCCACGTCAATGTCAAGATCGTGGTTGTCAACCTGAAAATTATCCACCTTTGGTAGGCTCAAATGATATTTTCGGGTGTTGAAATAGCGGTTGAGGCCGGCAACAAGGTCGCGGGCAGAGCCGATATGTGAAGCGGCATCACCACGGTTGGGGGTGAGTCCTATCTCGTAAATATAGTCCTTTTTAATATTGAAGTAAGTCGATGCCGGGGTGCCCGGCTTTACTTCCTGTGGCAGCACCATGATGCCGTCGTGCGAGTTTCCCAACCCCAGTTCATCTTCGGCACAAATCATACCTTCGGAAACTTCGCCACGGATTTTGGCTTTCTTAATTTTAAAAGCTTCATCACCATCGTACAAAGTTGTTCCCACCGTGGCTACCACTACTTTCTGGCCTTTGGCCACGTTGGGGGCGCCACAAACAATGGGTAGTATTTTTCCTCCCACATCCACTGTCGTAACACTCAGCTTGTCGGCGTTAGCATGCTTCTCACAAGTGAGTACCTCACCGATAACAACACCTTTCAGCCCACCTTTCACAAACTGAAACACATCAAACCCTTCCACTTCCAGCCCAATGTCAGTTAAAATTGCAGACAACTCAAGCGGATCAACATCAAAATCAATGTAATCTTTCAGCCAATTATAGGATAATTTCATTCGTTTAAATTTTTTCGTATTTTATTCCTCGTCAGAAAATAAAATGAACACTCTTACTATGAGGAATGTCTAAATTTCCAATTTTATATTGCTATGTAAACACTTGTTAACCAATACTCTTAGGCTGGAGTAACCGAGTCTTAAAAGTAGAGGACAAAGATAAGAAAAAAATCACGTACTGACATTTCGTCAGGAAAAATTGGCGAGATAATTTTAAAGAGTTGGGCTTATGTCGAACTCAGGTTAATAGGTTGAGTAAGGATACCCTAATTTTCCATGGCTGTTCAATTTCTGGCCTCCTCAGGCGGGAAAGGGGGGAGACGCGGCCTTATCCAAGGTGAGGCAGGCTATGGGAGACAGGCTTTGCTGCTGGCTGTTGTCGGTTTTGTTAAAATTTCTTAATATTTTTATGCGGTTAAAATAATAGGTGGCAGTTAAATGCTTAATTTTGCCGCTGAAATTCATTAAGCATTTTGTGAAATGAAGAAATATATTTTTGGTACGCTGGCATTTATCGCGTTACTGACCTACCTCATCTCATCTTGTAAAAAAGATGAGATGAAGCCTTTTTCTGTTGCTTTTTACAACGTGGAAAATCTCTTCGATACTATTGATAACCCACAAACCAGAGATAACGACTATCTCCCCACAAGCAGAATCCCGTGGAATACCAAACGTTATGAGCATAAGTTAAGCAACATTTCAAAGGTTATGTCTGCCATCAACGGGAAGGGGTTTCCAGCCGTTTTCGGCCTTTCCGAGGTGGAAAACAGGCAGGTAGTGGAAGATTTGATTCATACCGGTAAACTGAAAAATGCCGGTTACAAAATTATTCACAAAGACAGTCCGGATGAGCGTGGTATAGATGTGGCCATGCTATATCAACCGAGTATTTATCAACCCATAACGACGCGTTTCATTCGCTTGCAATTTCCTTCGGAACCTCACAACCCAACCCGCGACATTCTTTACTCAAAAGGACTGCTTTACGGGAAAGATACTATCCACATATTTGTCAATCACTGGGCTTCGCGTTATGGCGGACAACAAAAGACGGATGTCTTACGGCGTTTTACCGGACACCTGTTGCGGCTTATGGCTGACTCTATTTTTAATGTTGATCCAAATGCCAATATTTTGATTATGGGTGATTTGAATGATAACCCCATCGACAAGAGCCTGGTTGTTTCTCTGGGAGCAAAGGAGCCAAGACAACCATTTGCTAAAAAGCAGTTGTACAATCTTGCCTTCAAGCCTTTTAAGACTGGTGTAGGCTCGCTTTATTACCATGGCTGGAATTTGTTTGACCAGGTGATTGTTTCCTCTGCAATAATTGGTGGCTACAATGGTGTTAAAGCTGATTCTTTTAAAGAGGAAGTCTTCAAAAAAGACTGGATGCTTTATCATCCGAAAGAAGGTCCGGCTATCCCCGATCGTACTGCCGGAAAATATTATTTCGGTGGCTACAGCGATCACCTGCCGGTCATTGTCCGCATGAAAGTGGATTTGAGCGGAGAGGTTTTCACAATTATTTAAGGCATGTAAGAGCTGGTGTATTGCCGGGAAAAATCCTGAATTCGTTATCATTGCGAGTAAAGCACGCAGGATTGTGCATTAGTACGAAGCAATCTCTTTTGAGAAAAGTTGTTCTCGTTATTTACAAATCGCCTTTGCTAATACGGTTTATAGCTGGAGTATCTTTGGAATTATTCCAGGCATAAATGCCGGAGGAAGCATGAGATATTGATTATTTACCTCATAATAGTTTCTTTTCTGTTTGGCCCCACCGAAACAAGCCGAATGGGGACGCCGGTTTCCGTTTCAATAAATTGAATGTAGTTCTTCAATTGCTTGGGAAGTTCATCAAATCCTGCTATCTCTTCCAGTTTAGCATCCCAGCCTTCAAAAGTTTTATACACCACTTCGATGTCAGCTCTTTCCGAATCAAAAGGAACTATTTCCGTTACCTGCCCGTTGATTTTGTAACCGGTGGCAACTTTTATTTCCGGGAAACCGGAAAGCACATCGGCTTTCATCATTTTCAATTCCGTGACACCGTTGAGCATGATAGCATATTTCAGTGCTGGCAGGTCGAGCCATCCGCAGCGGCGCGGACGTCCTGTGGTAGCCCCAAACTCGTTACCTTTTTCGCGAAGTTTCTCTCCTGTTTTATCAAACAGCTCTGTTGGAAATGGGCCGCTACCCACGCGGGTGCAATAAGCCTTGAAAATACCAAAAACATGACCTACTTTTCCCGGAGGAATACCCAGCCCACTGCAAACGCCAGCGCTGGTGGTGCTGGAAGAAGTAACATATGGATAAGCGCCAAAATCTACATCCAGCATGGTCCCCTGTGCCCCTTCAGCCAGAATTTTTTTACCTTCGGCCAGCGAACGGTTCAAAAAATATTCACTGTCTGTTTTTTCAAATTGTTGCAATACTACCAGCTTTTCGAGCCAAGATTTCTCATAAGCTTCAAAAGGCATTCCCTCAATTTCAACATTTTGAAAATCATCATTATATAAAGAAACAATCTTCAGATGCTGGTTTCGGATTTTCCGGTAACGTTGTTCAAAATCCGGTAGGTCAAGGTCGCCCACACGCAGTCCTTTTCTTGCCGTTTTGTCAGTGTAAGCCGGGCCAATTCCTTTCAGCGTGGAGCCAATTTTATCCTTGCCTTTGGCTATTTCGTAAACGGTATCCAGTAGGCGGTGTGTGGGCAAAATCAAATGTGCTTTTCGCGAAATAAGTACATTTTTGCTCACATCAACACCGGAGGCGCCAATGGATTCTATTTCCTGATCAAAAATGAAAGGATCTATCAAAACACCATTGCCAATGATGTTGACTGTATCCCTGTTAAAAATTCCGGAAGGAATAGTATGCAACACAAATTTTTTATCCCCGAATTCTATGGTATGTCCGGCATTGGGGCCACCCTGAAAGCGGGCAACGATATCATAAGTAGGGGTAAGGACGTCCACAATTTTTCCTTTTCCTTCATCGCCCCATTGTAGGCCAAGAAGAACATCTGTTTTTGCTTCCATTAATCATGTATTAAGATACTCCACGTTAATTAAGAGCATACGTTTTCGCAACAAAGGTAATGGGTCTTTGTGGAAAAAACAGTAAAAAAACTACTATTTTGTGGTTTTTTCTTTGGCGTCATCAGGACATTTGCCATAGAACGTCAAAGAGTGGTATGCCACTTTCACACCAAGCAATTCTTCCACCGATTTCTGAATCTCGTGGATACGCGGATCGCAAAATTCCAACACGGTACCGTTTTCCATACAGACAAAGTGGTCATGCTGTTTGTATTTGAACGAGCGCTCAAACTGGGCACAATTATTACCGAATTGATGTTTGGTTACGAGATTACAGTCCAGCAAAAGCTCGATTGTATTGTACAAAGTAGCACGACTCACGCGGTATTTATTATTTTTCATGCGGATATACAACGTCTCAATGTCAAAGTGTCCATCGGTTGCATAAATCTCTTTCAGAATGGTGAAGCGCTCCGGTGTTTTTCGGTGTCCTCTGGTATCAAGGTACTCTGTAAAAACCTTCTTTACTTTCTCGAAAGTGTCCTTTTTCGTTTCCTGTTTCATATTCCCGTGATAAAGTTTTGCGTGGTAAAAATAACAAATTATCTTTAAATGGTTTAAATAGAAATTATATTTTTTCTTTTTTGTCAGGTAAAAGGGCTCTGTTATGCAAAAACCTGCTGTTGTTGGTACTCCCGGAGTTTTTCTGATACTTTTTCAGGGAGACTTCGGTTCTCACGCTCCGCTTTGAGCGATGGCGCTCAAAGTTTGTACCGGGCAAACCTCCACAGGCTGCCCATTATACCTTTGTTTCGGAAAGCCGTGTTCCGTCGCCTGAGGTGAGTCTTCTGCCATCCTTACCGCAGATTGATAATGAATAGTGAACTACATAGTGTTGAGTACCAGCTGTTTGGTGGCGGTATACTGTCGAACAGAAAACAATATAATCGGATTTCGGTGTAATAGACAAAATTGAGGCCGGGATTTTGCGGTATAAAATAGAGCTGTTAATTTTTTGAGTAATAACCTATGGAATTTGTCCACTTGCCGTTGGATGGTTTTAAGGCTACAATTAAAAGTTCGTGAAAGCTGTAAAAAGGACTGTTTACTTTCAGCATATAGTCGCCAAACCTCTTCCTGATTTATCTGTTTTTCGTTTGAAAATTGCTTGCCACAGGTTAGACATTTATATTGCTGAAAGCCTTTATATCTCCCGTTCTTTTTGATGTTTTTTGAACTATGGTAAAAGTAAATTTTTGTTTTATAACTTTAGAATGCTGTAAAAATACTATTATCAGTCAGGTACAGCGATTTTAGCCTCAATTTCGTCCATTAAGCCTACATTTCCCTGGCTCTTATCCGACACGCCAAAGGTGAATTAATCGGGTTAAAACAGGCTTGTAAGAAGAGGGTCAATCTACTTTCGGATGGGGAGAGAAGTTCATAAAAGCGATTTCATTTTCAATGTCATCCCGAATACTTCGGATAGTTTTCTCGGACAGAATCTTGTAGAAATTTCCTTTAACAATCTGGTACTCTCTGTGTATGGGGCAGGGTTTATCCTCGTTGCATTCATACAACCCCAGACCGCAAGTATTGAAAAATTCAAGCCCTTCGGTGGCGTCGATGAGCGAAAGCAGGGAAATATCCATTGCCTTCTCGTCGATGTAAAAGCCGCCGCGTGGCCCCTTTGCAGATTTAATAATATGCTTTTTGACAAGGCCTTGCAAAATCTTACCGAGATAATGCTCGGGAAATCCTAAATCAGTTGAGATTTGCTTAATTCCCAGTTTTTTTTCTTCCGGGGCATGTATTGATAAATAAGCCACAGCCCTGATGGCGTATTCGGTTGATCTTGAAAAAAACATAAATGCTTGTAGTTAAATTATTATTCGTCAGTCTTAATTTTTACAATTTTGCCGCAAGTTTGATAAGATTATCTCAAAATTACTACTTTATTGATGTTACAGGTTTTCAAGGGCCTCTCTTCCTGCCTCGGTAATCATTTCCGGCGACCACATGGGTTCCCAAACCACTTCCGCATCAACTTTAATACCCGGAAAGTTAGCTTTCAACACAACTTCCACATTCTGAATTATGGTATCACCAAGCGGACATCCCCGTGTGGAAAGAGTCATGACAATCCCAATGGACTGTTCGTCTTCGTTATAATTAATTTCATAAACCAGTCCCAGATCAATGATGTTGACGGCCACTTCCGGGTCGACCACTGTTTTAAGGAGTTGTGCAATTTCCTTTTCCTTATCGGTAAGATGCTGTATGTCACTCATTTTCTATGATTTTTTCTTTGTGAAACACTATTTTAAAAACATTGTAATTATAAAGAACCGCTGTTATAATAAACAGGGCTGCTGCCGATTGGATTAACCATACCTGATCTGCTAACTCTCCTGTAATTAAAAACAAAAAAGCCACGAGAAAGGTTTGGTTGTGAATACTTGCAACACGATCCGAGTATAACTCCTGAGGTAAAGGGATTTTTTGTTTTCCTACTTTGGCCTGGTATTTTTGAAGCCATACGATAAATGGTAGCGTTTTATAAGTTTGTCCAAGGATGAGCGCACTCAGGAACCCGAAAATAATGCTCATCACAAAGGCGATGTCAATACGGTACTGAAAAGTAGCAGTAAACCGGGGACTAATCACAGCAAAAAGAGCTAGCAACAAAATAAAAGCCAGTATGATAAAAGCTGATTTGGAAAGCTTCATACCCACATCTAAGTTTTTGCGGAAGCGATGCTTAAAGGCATAATAATTAAAGCGTAAAAACAGACCTATTCCTACGAAAATGGGTGCGGATGCGGTAATAATAGCCCATGAATGAGGGTAGAAATAAAAAATGCTCACCAGCAAGACTATACCGGCATTGAGTAAATAATAAGTATATTTTAGTAAATAATCGGGAAGCTTGTGTATGATAAGGAACATGGGCATGAGCTTACTTGACACGCCGATGACCAGAAACAAAAACCAACCCGTAATACCCAGGTTAACGTGCATCTTTAGTAAGTCGATTGTGCTAACAGGGATAAATGGTCTGGCAAAATTAATGATGAGAATAATGGCGATGGAGACGGTAAGTAAAAGGTAAATGATAGCTGTGATAATAAAAATATTTCCCATATCCATTCTTTCCGATTTAGCGGCACTTTTCAATGTGTTAATTGCAAAAAGTATGACTGCTACCAGAATAAGAGTACCTGACACCTCAAACCATAGCCAGTTTTGGCTATTATCGAAAGTAGCTTCCCAAAAAGAGGAAGCCAAAATTATCACGCCGGTTCCGAAAAGATAAAAAGTAATCCTTGCCAGCACCTCACTGAAAAGCTTGACCTCCATCACCACGGGAATCAACTGATACAGCGAGCCGAAGATGATCATAGTGATAAAGCCTAACACCATTAAATGTGTCAGGGCAAGCATCTCAGGGTTAAGGTGATAAGGAAGAACAAGCTTGGGAGCAGCCAATAACATAACCACCGAAGATACCAGAAACATAAGGGCGGCAAAGGCGAAATGTGGCAATACCACCGAAGGGGAGGGGGCATTCTTTGTATTCAGTCCGGTTGCCATTATTTATAAATTATTAGTTTCATATTGTATTCATCAATGGGCTTTTTCACGAGTTTATAACCCCTGTTTTCTAATTCAGGAAGCAGATATTGTGGTAACCGTTTGTGATGCACATAAAGTGCTTCTCCTTCCTTCAACTTTTCAAGAGCCTCTAAGGTGACCACCATAGGCATGGGCATTTCCAGCGTACGGACGTCAATTTCTGTCAACTTCCCTTTAAAACGATTCTCAATGCTCTCAAAGTCTTCGGTTTCTTTTCCTTTGGCATCTGTTATTTCGTTGGTTGGAATAGTGGCAGAGCCTGCTTTTTGCAGGTAACAGTAAACAACGCCGGGTTCCGGTCTTTCGGTATGGTAAATATAACCGCGTTTTTGCAAGATATTCAAAAGAGGTACCGGCTCGAAGGTGTTGATAATTAATAATGTTTCCTCCTCTTTCATCCCCTTAATCGTTTTCATTATTTCATCAAAAGGATCTACTCCTCCCGAAAGAATAGGCCGTACATCTAAAGTGACAATATTTTTTTTATCCATGACAGTGTTTGTTTTGTTTTCTTGTGAAACTTTTTTTTCTTTCTGACTAAATTCTACTTCGTAACCATTTTCCTGAAGTTTTTTCAGGAATTCTTCCGTACTGATACCACCAATTCTGGCGGCATCAGTAACATTTACCCGTGAAGCTAATACTTTGGCTAAAATTGGATTTTTCAATTTCCTGAAATGCCTGTTGATGGAAGCAATCACATCAATAGCTTTCTTATCATATTTAATGATCTCTGATATTTTTGTTTTAGCGGTAATCTTCATTATTATCATTTACTTTTCGATGGCAAAAATACAGATTTTTATTATAAAAAGAGTTTAAGGTCTTTTATTATTTTATTTTTTTGAGACTGATTGAGTCCTTTGCAATGCGAAAGGTTTTGTTTCAGGTTGAGATAAATCTTATATCAGATTCAGGTCATTAGGAAAAGTAATGGCAATTTTGCCGGAGGGCTTGAGATGCTTAAAGAGACCTTTGGGAAATGCGATTATTATTTTATCTTTCCGGTATCAGACTTTCAATTAATTTCAGCAGTTCTTCCTGAGGGAAGGGGTTGGAGATTGTACCATTACAGCCCGCCTCAGAGGCTGCCTTGTCACCAAGGGGCGATGACTGGAATGACTGGGCAATTATGATAACTTTATTATTGAAGGTTCTGATCTTTTTGACGGTTTCCAGCCCGCTGGCATCAGGTAGGCTTACGTCTATTAGTATCAAATCGATGTCCGAATTATTCTGGCAGATTTTAATAGCTTTTGCCCCCGTTTTTGCATAAAGAATCTCTTTTGCCACCTCCTGCAGTATAATATTAACAAAGGAGGCTGATGAGTACTCTCTATCTACTACTAATACTTTTAGTTTTTGAGTTAACCTGTAATGGGAATTGTTGTATTCACTTGTTTCAACTTCTTTAACAGTAAAAGGAAGGGTAAAATAAAATTGTGAACCTTCACCTTCTTTAGATTCAACCCAAATATTACCTCCCAGCATTTCCACATAGGCTTCTGATATGGATAAACTCAGCCTGTTGTCTCCGTATGATCTTATTTCTGCTGGGTCTGTTTGTAAAAAATAGTCAAAAATGGCTTTCTGTTTGTCTTTTGGAATTCCTATGCCAGTGTCTTTTACATAAAACTGAAAATGATCATTCTGTTTTGTGTATCCCAGCTCTATTCTTCCATGGCGCGTATTTTTAACAGCATTCTTTACAAGATAAGTGAGTACTTCTAATAACTTTTCCTTATCGGTAGTTAGTGTTTCCTGCTGGTTTGATGGATCGCCATGCAGTACCAATTGCAGTCCTTTTTTTTCTACTTCCGGTTTTAGTAAAGAGAAAGCTGAGCTTAACAGTTCCTCGATATTAATTTCAGAGAGAGAAAGCTGGCTAAGTCCCGATTTAATCATCGATACTTCCAACAGGTTGTGAATAGTATTCAACATGTGTTCACTGCTTTGCCGAATCAGATTAATATGTTCTTGTTGCTCAGATGGTGTAAAGCGAGGTTCCTTTAATAAATCAGAAAAACCAAGGATGGCATTCATCGGGGTCCTGATTTCGTGACTCATGTTGCGTAAAAAGGCAGACTTCATGCGGTTATTTCTTTCGATGTCTTTGTTTGCAATATTTAATTCAATATTGATTCGTTCCAGTTGTCGATAATTTTCCGTTAATTCTTTGTTGAGCCTTTTGTAGTTTTCGTTTAAAGTGGCATATTCCGAAACCTGTTGCTTAAGTTTCAGCTCAATTTCTTTTTGATAGGTAATGTCAACCACATAAACTGCCAGCCCCTTGATATTATTTTCTTCATCATAAACCGGGCTGTAGCGGTTTTCGTAAAATGTTCTTTTCAACTTTTCATCACCATATTCTTCATGTAAAACGAAACTTTCACCGTTTAAAGTCCGTTCAAAATTAGCTTTGGCTTTTTCCTTGTCGGCATTACTTTTTATATAACCGAGCATATTATCCCCTACTTTAATATCAGCGCCCCATATCTCTTTCATGGTCTTTTTGTGAGATTTTGTAAAGTCCATGTAGCAGTAGTCTTTGTTGAGGGCGAAGACTATAATTCCCTGAGGGCTTTCGAGAATAGCGTTCTTTAGTAGAGAGAGTTTTTTAAATTTCTCTTTGCTCTGCTCCGTTTCTTTGATTAGAATTTTTAAACGACCTTTGCTTTTATGCAGCGCTTCTTCAGCCTGTTTCCGTTGGGTGATATCATCATACACGGCTACAATTTCTCCTGAACTCAACTTGAAAACATGGTTTTCACGCCAGCCTGTTATTCTGTTATCTTTGTAAAACGAGATGGGGAAATTTTCTGATATTCCTGTCTTCCAGACTCTTTGGAACACTTCAAAAAGCCCAAATTTTCTTATGCCGGGAAATGTTTCAAGAACACTTTTCCCCACGAGCTGGTTCCGGCTTACCTTGTCAATCTTTTCAGCCGCCGGATTAATATCTGTAAAGATAAAGTCATCACCATTGTTTTTCGCCTCGTAAATAGCTACTCCACTTTGCATTAATTGAAAAAGCCCCCTGTATATTTCATTATTTTTGATTAATGCGCTTTCGACTTGTTCAGCCTTCGTAACTTCTTTCTTTTGTGCTAGACGCTCTTTGTCCATGGTGCTTATTTTAAAAAAAGCATGGCTCCGATGAAAAATTCGCCGGATTATCTCATGTTTTTAAAATTACCTTTTTCCTTTATAAAAAGGATTTTTCAAAACTATGAAAAAACATTCAGAACCCCGCTATTCCTTTCATTTGTTTTACGCTTATATTTATTTCTGTTGGTTTTCAGGTCATAGCCAGGGCTTTTTGAAGAATTATCAGCCAGTTTCCCTTAGGTAATTTAAGGTAAAAGAATAATTAGGATATAACAGAAATTTTCATTTCTTATATTGCAGATATTTTATATTTTTGCGCTGCTAATTTATCAGTTGCCCTATTCATAAAAATTGTGGGTTTACCACACAGAGTAAAAAAAGGCAGGTAATGGTTTCATCCCTGATTTATAGCGTTTTGGTCCAGTAGCTCAGTTGGATAGAGCAGCAGCCTTCTAAGCTGCGGGTCGTGGGTTCGAATCCCGCCTGGATCACAAATAAGAGTGTGCGGCTGTCACCGGTTGCCGGGATTTAATTATTATTCAATAAAAACCTCAACATCCCTTTCTCATACTTCTTGTGACTTCTGAAACTGTGAGCAAAGCTTATGTCGAGCTCAGGTTAATAAAAACCTATACGGAAGTTGTCCACGTGTCGTTGGATGGTTTTAAGGCTACAATTAAAAGTTTGTGAAAGCTGAAAAAAGGTCTGTTTATCTTACAGTATATAGTCACCAAACCTCTTCCTGATTTATCTGTTTTTCGTTTGAAAATTGCTTGCCACAGGTTAGACATTTGTATTGCTGATAGTCCTTATATCTCCCGTTCTTTTTGACTTTTTTGAGCCACAGTAAAAGCAAATTTTTGTCTCATAGCTTTAAAATGCTGTAAGAATACTATTATCAGTCAGATACAGCAATTTTAGCCTCAATTTTGTCCATTAAGCCCGGATTTGTTGCTCTAAAAGGCCCGCACCACTTTTATAACCTGACCTGTTTTGGAAAGGCTTGCCATAAGCTTTTTCAAAATAGCTGCATTGGGAACAAATATTTTTATACTGATAAAAACAAGCCCTTCATGCGAATGCATGTTGATGGCGTCCATGTCCAGTTTAAATTTTATGGAGACTAACTCTGTAACCATATTTAATAATCCTGGTTTATCCTTAGCCGTTATCTGTAAACTGGCAAGATAGGTTTGTCCTTCTACCGGTTTCCACTTTGTTTTCAGTATATTACGGCCATAAACCGACATGAGCTGAATGGCTTTTTCGCAATCGGTCCTATGTACTTCGGTATTACCACCCGGAATTTCTAAGATAATAACGTTGTCCCCGGGAACAGGATGACAGCATTTGGGAATGATGTACTCTTTTTGATTTCCTGAAAGAGCCAGCTGTGACTCTTTGTGTGGGTTGCCGTGGGGTAGCGCCGGCTTTGCTTGCTTGCCGATAAATGGAATGCGTAAACTTCTTAGCCACCCGGTACGGTCTCCGCCAGGCAGGAGAATACGTTTGAACTCTTCCTCCCCTATTTTTCCGGTAGCCAGAAAGTAATAAAAGTCAATGGGGCTGCTAACCTGACAATCTTTCATCACCTTTTGAATGTTCTGCCCGTTGTATTCAATCTTGAATTGTGCAAAAAGCTCATTTAGTTTTTTTTCGCCGGCTTCTTTATGTTTCTTTCGCTCATTTCTCAGGGCAGTTTTTATTTTTGTTTTGGCTCTTGCAGTAACCACTATTTTATACCAGTCTTCCTGCGGCTCCATAATTTTTGAAGTAATTATCTCAACCTGATCACCGCTTCTCAGTTTATAATCAATGGTAACTACACGCCGGTTTACATTAGCTCCTATCGCTTTGTTTCCCAGGTCACTATGAATGGAGTAAGCAAAGTCCAGAACTGTTGCCTTTTTCGGCAGGGTTATCATATCTCCTTTTGGCGTAAACACGTAAATTTCATCGGAAAAGAGATTTTGCTTAAAATCATCAATAAAACTGATAGACTCCTCGTCGCTGTCGTTTTCCAGCAGCAACTCACGGGTTTTGTTTAACCACACGTCCAGGCTGCCGGGAGATGACGACCTTTTTTTGTATTTTAGATAGGCCGCGTATCCTTTTTGGGCAATTTCCTGCATGCGCTTGCTACGGATATGCACAGCCACCCACCGGCCCTGAGGTCCCATTACCGTGGTGTGAATAGCTTCGTAGCCATTTGCTTTGGGTGTACTCATCCAGTCCAAAAGCCTTTTGTTGTTGGGCTTGTAGATTTCTGACAAAGCAGAATAAACAGCCCAACATTCCAAACTTTCATTTTGGGTTTCGGTGTCCACTATGATGTCCAGACTAAATGAGTTGTAGATTTGCTCGAAAGGTAACTCCAGCCGACGCATCTTTTGCCATACCGAATAAGTTGTTTTTTCGTTTATCAGCAATTGAAATTTCAGCCCTTTTTGCTTAAGCGACCTGCGAATTGGTACCATAAATTTATTCAGATAAGCATTCCGGTCAGTTCTGCTCAGCTCAATTTCATGTTTGATATCCTCATAAAGTTCGGGCTGGGAATATTTAAATGAGAGTTCCTCAAGTTCGCTCTTAATAGAAAAAAACCCCAGGCGATAAGCCAATGGGGCATAAATATAGAGTGTTTCCGAAGCAATGCGAAGCTGTTTGTCGTGTGCCATCACGTTCATGGTGCGCATATTGTGCAGGCGATCAGCCAGCTTCACAAGTATTACACGCATATCGTCGGACAAGGTAAAAATGATTTTCTTTAATGTTGCCGACTGGGCAGTTGAATTGTTATCAGAAATTTCATCAATTTTGGTAAGCCCATCGATGATGCGTGAAACTTTAGAGCCAAACATTTTCTCTACATCTTCCAGCGTGAGATCTGTATCCTCCACAGTGTCATGTAACAACGCTGAAATGATAGATGTACGTCCCAGCCCCATCTCACCTGCTGCAATCGTAGCCACAGTAAGAGGATGCAAAATAAAAGGCTCTCCCGACTTGCGACGCATATCCTGATGGGCATCGGCTGCCATCCGGAAAGCTTTGCGCACATCCCAAAGGTCTTTGGTCTCCTTACGGGTGGTCCAGGCCTCTATAAGATGCCGGTACTGGCGCAGAATTTCCTGCCTCTCTTCCTCTGATGTTAGTTTCTTCATTAATCAATTTAAAATCGGAATCAACAAAATTAATATTTTTTATGATGCCTTTGCCATTGGAAGGTTTTGTCAGTGAAATATTCCATCAGTTATCATTCCGGCTTTTATAAGCTTTTGATCTTCATTTGTTACGAAGAAAGTATTTTCTTAGATAATATTTGTAGTTTTGAGAACCATTCGTGAAAGCTATGAAACGGTTTTTTTTAATCATTATTTTTTTGCTCTTTATCGTCCGTACCGGATGGGCTACTCATCAGCGGGCTGCCGAGATCACTTACCGGCATATCGAAGGGCTGACTTACGAATTTACAATTACCATGTATACCCGAACCTCCAGCCCGGCTGATAATGAGCGAACTACGATGCCGATATTCTGGGGCGATGGCAATTCGGAGAAAATACCCCGTATCGATTTTTATCCTCTCGGCAATGATATCTCTTACAACCGTTACGTGGGCCGTCATACTTATGCCGGACCCGGTGCCTACACCATAACCGTGGAAGATCCGAACCGCAACAACGGCGTGGTAAATATTCCTAACTCGGTAAATGTTCCCATGTTTATTGACAGCTATCTCCTCATTAACCCTTTTCTGGGGTACAATAATTCAGTGCAATTGCTCAATCCTCCCATCGATGAAGGCTGTGTGGGGCAACCGTTTTACCATAATCCGGGAGCTTACGATCCGGATGGCGACAGCCTGTCCTACAAACTTGTGACTTGTAAAGGTGCTGGCGGGCGAGACATTCCCGGTTACACTTTCCCTAAAGCTTCACAATATTTTCGTATTGATTCGGTTACGGGTGAAATACAATGGGTAAACCCCATATTGCAGGGTGAATACAATGTGGCTTTTCTTGCGGAAGAGTGGCGCAGAGGTATAATGATAGGCTATGTACGTCGCGATATGCAAATTACTATTGTCAGTTGCAGCCATAAGCCTCCGGTTATCATCACCGGTAACGACACTTGTGTGGTTGCAGGCGATAGTTTACATTTTATTACAAAAGCTTACGACCCGGAGGGCACCGATGTAACTTTAACAGCTTTTGGCGGGCCTTTCGAACAGGCGGTGAGCCCGGCAACCATAAACCCCGACCCGGCCAAAGGAAAAGATACGGTATCTACTGTTTTTTCCTGGCATACACAATGTGACCACGTGCGCGCCAAATCTTACTCGGTGGGCTTTAAAGCCAAAGACAGCGGCTTTCCGGTGAGCCTGGCCAGCTTTAAAACGGTAAAAATAAAAGTTATAGCACCTGCACCCAAAAAATTGAAAGCTAAGGCATTAGGAAATAGTATTGACTTGCAGTGGGATACCACTGGTTGTAAAAATGCTATCGGCTATAAAATTTACCGCAAAGCTGACAGCACGTCATGGCAACATGGCCATTGCGAAACGGGTGTCCCGGCTTATACCGGATTCAAATTAATTGGCACAACAAACAGCATAAACAAACGAACTTTCCGAGATGACAATGGTGCAAGCGGTTTGTCGCAGGGGGTGCGTTATTGCTATAGGGTAACTGCTGTTTTTGCCGATGGAGCCGAAAGCTATGCTTCTGACCAGGCCTGTGCTTCATTGAAACGCGATGTACCCATCATTACACACGTGAGTAATGATTATGCTAACCTTTCCAAAGGGCAGGTTTATGTAGACTGGTCAAAACCTATAGCGTTGGATACGAACCAATTTCCCGGCCCGTATAAGTATCTTTTGTATCGTGGCGACAAGGCATCGGGAGGAAAAATGCATCTTGTGAAAACCTTCTCCGGCCTTAATGATACTGTTTTCACGGATGCCGGCGTAAACCTGAACACAGAAGATGCTGCCGTAGTTTATCGTGCTGATTTGGAAAGTGAAACGGTAGGTGCTATCGGAAGCTCTCAGGATGCTTCCTCTCTTTTTCTACAAATAAGAGCTTCGGATAAAAGGCTGACCCTCAGTTGGCACCCAAAAGTTCCCTGGATAAATGACCGGTTTGTTATTTTCCGAAAAAAAGAGGGAAGCCGACGCTTTGATTCGTTAACGACAGTAAAAGTTCATGTCTTTGTGGACAAAAATCTGAACAATGCTCTTCAATATTGCTATTACATCAAATCTATCGGCCACTACTCTCTGCCCGGGCTGGTGGATCCGATTGTAAACTACTCGCAGATTGCCTGTGCCATTCCGAAAGATGTGGTTGCACCATGTCCTCCCGAAGATGCGGTTGTTACCGATTGCGATAATGTAGAAAATACTCTGAAAATATGGATGTTGCCCGAAGATAGTTGCTACTATGATTTGGAAAAATACAGGATTTATTATGCTCCCCCCGGGGGACAGTTCTCCTTACTGGATTCGGTGAACGGGAACCATGCCGACACGGTTTATTACCGGCATCTCGGTTTGGAAAATGTGGTGGGATGTTATTTCACCGAAGCAGTGGATTCCACCGGCAATGTGAGTGGCCGGAGCCAGAAAGTATGTGTAAGTTATGACGCTTGTCCACAGTACGAACTTCCCAATGTGTTCACTCCCAATGGTGATGGTGTGAACGATAAGTTTGTACCCATAAATTCTCTGAACAATAATCCCAAAGCGACAGTGGATCATGTGGATATGGTAATTTTTAATCGGTGGGGGCAACAGGTTTTTCACACAAAAGACCCCATGATAAACTGGGATGGTCGCAACATAAATACCAAAGCAGAGAGTCCTGCCGGCGTCTATTTCTATACCTGCGATGTTTACTTTATCTCCACCAATGGCCTGAAAAAACATCATTTGCTGGGGTCGGTTACCATTATCCGGTAAAAACGGCCTGCGGTTGTAACTTTATTCCTGTTTTATCCGTCACACTTGAAAATAACATATTATATTATGAGAAAAGTTACACCCATATTAATTCTGCTTATTGCCATTTTGCTTTTTACAGCTGGACAGGCTTTCAGTCAGCGGAATTTAAGATATATCAAAGGTAATGGCCGAATTGTGAAGAGCTCAGAGACTGTTCCTGCTTTTAATCAGATTCGTGCCGGATCAACCGATAATATCATCATTTTAACAAAGGGAAACACTCCTTACAGTGTGGTAATACAAACGGACGAGAATATCTTAAATGCCATTCATGTTTCGGTTAAAAATAAGGTGCTGGATTTCTCCTACGCCGATATCAATCCTACAAAACTGAGGTTTTACGTTACGGTTCCCACCCTTGCAGTGGTACACGCCTCCGGAGCATCGGTGGTGAGAAGCGCAGATACGCTGGGTGGACAAATGTTTAAAGTTATCGCCAGTGGTGCTACCAATGTAAACCTTACATTGAACTTTCAGGAGGTGGTGGCGCACGCTTCCGGAGCGGCAGACCTTTTCCTCTCGGGGTGGACAAAAAAATTTACTGCTGTGGCAAGTGGGGCAGCCGATATTAAAACGAGTCATTTGATTGCTGATTCGGTTTTTGCAAAGGCTTCCGGTGCTTCAGACATTCGTGTAAATGCTCAAAAGTTTTTAAGTAAAGATGTCTCCACGGCAGCTAGTGTGAAACTGGTGAACGCTTCACGAAAAACTATCCAGGTACAGAAACCGGGTGAACGCACCCGGGTGTTAGTTTACAGCAATCCGGTCAGCGCATCCAATTGGAACGATACCACACGTGTCAATATCGGTTCTATTCATGTGGAAGTGGTAGATGGCGATACAACTAAGGTAACCCTTGGCGGCCATACGCTGATAGTTGATAACAACGGCGATGTGAAATGGAGACGCACAAAGCCGGTGAGGTTTAACGGCCACTGGGCTGGTGTTGACTTGGGAATAAACGGTTACTTTACCTCCGGTTTTAATACTGATTACGGCAAAGCCTATGATTACCTGAACCAGCGATATGAAAAGTCCATTAATGTAAATGTGAACTTCTTCGAGCAGAATATTGCTTTCAACAAAGCCAAAACTATTGGCTTGGTTACAGGTATTGGATTTAGCTTTAACAATTACTGGTTTTCCAATCCGACTTACTTATCGCCTGACAGCAACCAGATAAGTGGTTTTTATATGCGTAATGTAAATGTCCGCGAAAGTAAACTTTCACTATTTTATTTAACCGTACCTGTAATCTTTGAATTTCAGTCCAACAATATCCGGCGCAGTCACCGGTTTTTTGTCGGTGTCGGGATGTTGATTAATGCCCGGCTTCGCTCTCACACCAAAATATATTTTAACGAACCCAACAAACAGTATTACCTTGAAGATCCTGCAACAGGCACACGGTTACCCAGCTATTACACATCCCCCAACCGTTCCAGCCGAAACATTGTGAAAAGCGTGAGTAGTTTCAATCTGCAACCGTTTCGCTTTGATGCCACTCTTCGCATAGGCTATGGAATTATTTCGTTGTATGCCACCTATGCTCTGAATCAAATGTTTTTGAAAGGACAGGGGCCTGTACTGAATCAATGGTCAGCCGGGATCAGCATTTCCGGTTGGTAAAATCTATTTTTCTCAGCGTAAGGTCCCCTTCATGGGGGCCTTTTTATGCCGTTAGGTTGGCATGCGACATCTGATACAAAACGGAAAGTGGCGCCGAAGATCAATAAATCACATCTCCCATCTATGCCGGGATACGTGTGCCGGGTCAAGCAGAATGATGACTTACGAAGTTCGGTATAAATCAATAATCTACTCGGCGTTAGACAATTCGTTTACTCATCTCTCATCTCCAATTGCACAAAAAACAAATCCGGCAAAAATGCTTGATTTTTCTTAACTTTGCCCGACAAAATCTGAAAAATTAAAACTTTATTATATTATGTCCGGACACAGTAAATGGTCAACTATAAAACGAAAAAAAGGTGCACTGGATGCCAAGCGTTCCAAGATCTTTTCAAAACTCATCAAGGAAATTACCGTGGCAGTAAAAGAGGGCGGAGCCGACCCTGATGGCAACCCGCGCTTACGCATGGCCATTGCCAACGCCAAAGGTCAGAGCATGCCAAAAGACAACATCGAAAGAGCCATCAGTAAGGGAAAAGACAAAGATGGGGCAAAATTCTCCGAAGTTATTTATGAAGGCTATCTTTCTCACGGAATTGCCGTTTACCTTGAGTGTACAACCGACAATCTGCAAAGAACGGTTTCCAACATACGTGCTATTTTTAATAAATACAGTGGCAGCCTTGGTACAAATGGTTCTCTGAGTTATTTGTTTGATCACAAAGGTGTTTTCGTTATTCCCAAGGGAGATATAGATCTGGAGGAGTTTGAAATGGAATTGATTGATGCCGGAGCAGAGGATATTGAGCTGGACGACGAGGGCTTTTTTAATGTAACCACTTCCAAGGAGGATTTTGGTGCTATGATGAAAAAACTTGAAGATTTGGGTATTGAGCCCGAAACTGCCGAATTACAGCGTATTCCAAATGACACAAAGACCTTGCCTTTAGAGGATGCACTGAAAATCATGAAAGTTATTGACCTGTTTGAAGATGACGATGATGTACAAAAGGTTTTTCATAATTTGGAAATGACCGATGAAATGATGGAAAATATGTAATTCCCGTTGTTATAATTAAAAAAAGCCTGCCGAATTTTTTCAACAGGCTTTTTTTGATTAAGATAAACGCCACTTTACCAGTTCATATGTGTCGGCGGCAATCATGAGCTCTTCCTGAGTCGGAATGACCAGTACTTTTACTTTTGAGTTTTCGGTGGAGAGGATTATCTCCTGGCCGCGTTTGTTCATCTTCTTCTCGTCCAGTTCAATACCTAGAAATTCCATATCGGTAAGAATCCTTCTACGGGTTTCCGTGTCATTTTCACCAATTCCGCCTGTAAAAATGAGCACATCCACACCTCCCAATGCAGCCGCGTATGAACCGATATATTTTTTCACCCTATAGGAAAACATTTCCAGTGCAATTCTGGCGCGCTCGTTTCCTTTTGCAGCGGCTTCTTCGATATTGCGCATATCGGACGAAACACCTGAAATGCCGATCATGCCGGAGAACTTGTTCAGTAATGTACGTGTGTAACCTATGGAGGTTTTTTCTTTTTCAGCAATAAACAGCAGTGCCCCCGGGTCGAGGTCACCCGTGCGTGTTCCCATAATCAGTCCTTCGGTAGGTGTCATTCCCATGGACGTGTCGTACGATTTCCCATCTTTTATTGCATCTACGGAAGCGCCGTTGCCGAGGTGGCAACTGATTATCTTCTGTTTTTCATAATCGACATTCAACATTTCGCATGCTCTGTGCGAAACATAGTTATGGCTGGTTCCGTGAAAGCCGTAACGCCGTATTTTGTACTTTTCATAAAGAACGTATGGAATACCGTAGAGAAAAACATGAGGAGGCATGGTCTGGTGAAAAGCGGTGTCGAAAATGCCTGCCTGCGGTACGTCTGGTAGTAGTTGTTGCATAGCATAAATCCCTTTCAGGTTGGGTGGATTGTGCAGGGGAGCCAGTTCGGAAGAGCGTTCCAGTGCGCCAATCACTTCGCTGGTAATTAATACGCTGCCACTGAATTCTTCGGCACCATGAACAACTCTGTGACCCACTGCATCAATTTCTTCCATCTTTTTAAGGCTACCATACTCTTTACTGATTAAAATGCCGAGCAGGTATTCGATTCCCTGTTGGTGATCCAGTATCTCACCTTCGATTTTTTCTTCCAGACCATCATTACGGCTGTGTTTAATAACACTTCCCCGAAGACCAATTTTTTCGACAACGCCTTTTGCCAGAATTTCTTTGGAAGGCATATTTACCAACTCATATTTTATGGATGAGCTACCACAATTCAAAACTATAATTTTCATCTTCTTCCTGTTTTCACTTATTTAATAATGGCACATGATACAGTATTTCCGACAGGCTTTTCTCCTTCGTAATTATAAAATCCTTTATCGGTCTGGCGACCCAGATAGTTGGCTCTGACCAGTCGTTTAATAACAGGTGAGGCCTTGTATTTTTTATCGCCGTATTCCTGATACAGGTTGTCCATATATTTCAGGATTTTATCCAGACCTATTTTGTCAGCAATCTCAAAAGGACCGTAGATATAACCGGTAGTCTCCTTCATGGTCTCATCAATATCGGAAATGGAGGCTACCCCTTCCATCAGAATTTCGCAGGCCTCATTGATGAGCGGGATCAGGATTCGTGTAGAGATATTTCCGGGGGATTCGTTGATAAGGATAGCCCTTTTGTTAATCATCTTCAAAAACCGGCTTATTTTATCATAGGTTTCATCCGATGTTTGACGGCCTTTCACCACCTCCACAATAGTAGTTTTATCGATAGGTTCAATAAAATGCACACCAATGGCTCTTTCAGGATATTTTAATACTACAGCGAGGTCAGAAATGATTAATGTGGAGAGGTCGGAAGAGATAATGGCTTTTTCACTTACAACACTTTCCACTTTTTGAAACAGCTCTTTACGCAGGCTTAATAAAGTGCCTTTCTGACGGGAACTAATGGTTTCAATAATTAAATCGCAATTTTTCAGGTCGTCATAATCGGTTGTGCCTTTGATGCGGGACATAATCAGTTTTTTCTCTGAGGATGTAATGCCCCATTGGGCAATCACTTCGTCAAGCTGCACTTCAATATCATGGTAAATCTCTTTCAGGCGCTCTTCGGTTAAGTCCAGGAAGATAACATCCATCCCGTATTGTGCGACTATACGCGTAATCACTTGGCCTACAGAGCCACAGCCCATAATTCCGACAGTTTGGATATTTCCTTTGGGTTTAAGTCGTCCACCGAGGCTAAATTGAACTAATTCGCTCATTTTTATAATTTTAATGGTTTTCTATGCGCTATTTATTGCTGTACAGACCGTTGGCCTGGTTAGCAGTAATGGCAATCATATTAATAATGTCGTCGACAGAGCAGCCCCGCGAAAGATCGTTGATAGGAGCCGCGAGACCTTGTAAAACAGGGCCGACAGCTTCCGCTCCGGCCAGACGCTGAACCAGCTTGTAAGCAATATTTCCCGATTCCAGTGAGGGGAATACCAATACGTTGGCTTTGCCTGCAATGGCTGACCCCGGGGCTTTCTTTTGCCCGATAGCTTCGACAATTGCAGCATCTGCTTGCAATTCTCCATCAATTTGCAGGGAAGGGTTCATCTCTTTGGCTATCTTCATGGCCTCCACAACTTTATCCACTTTTTCATGTTTGGCACTACCTTTCGTTGAGAAACTCAGCATGGCTACCCGTGGTTCGATACCGGCAATATTTTTGGCTGTTTTGGCCGACTCCACAGCAATTTCTGCCAGCTCACGCGTAGATGGATCGGGATTTACAGCACAGTCGGCGAAAACTATGACGCCATCTGTTCCAAAATTCTTATCTTTTAAAATCATAATAAAAGCTCCGGATACGGCGCTTACCCCCGGCAGGGTTTTGATTATCTGAAAAGCAGGACGGAGCACGTCCCCGGTAGCATGTTCGGCACCGCTGACTTCTCCATCGGCTTTGCCGTCTTTGATAAGTAACGTTGAGAGGAACAGAGGCTCCTCTACCAGTTTCATGGCTTCTTCATAAGTCATCCCTTTTTTCTTGCGTATGTCGGCCAGCATGTGGGCATAATATTCCTTTTGCGGATGGTCTGCAGGGTCAATAATAATTCCTTTTTCAATATTTCGTAAGCCGAATGAAGCAGCATTGTCCAGAATCTCTCCCTTGTTCCCCAACAAAATAATGGAAGCAATTTTTTCTTTGAGTACGTAGTCGGCGGCACGCAGATTACGCTCTTCGGTTCCTTCGGGCAGGACGATGGTTTTTCCTGCCTGACGAGCCATTTCATGAATTTTATTTATTAATTCCATTCTATTTTAACTTTTAAAGTTACTGCTGCAAAAGTATTACTAATTTTGTTGCGGTTTTTACTATAGTTAATTTTTTAACAAATTTTTTTCATTGTTTATAAAAACTTTATAATCAGTTTTGTACGACATGTTTAACGCGTTTTACGGGAGTTTGTTTTTTAGTACGGGGATTGTTAGTAAATATCAGGATATTATGGCAGGTACAGTGCATGTTTATTCTGCTGACAATGTATCTGCTGACAGTTTGCATGGGATTGGAACATTTTTTCAGAAGCAGCCGGTAGTAATTAATCCTCAGTTAATTCGGGCAGCCGGTAGCGACTGGATATTTTATCTGCTGTTCGGGTTGCTGCTGCTGATTGCGTTTATTCGTTTTCTTTATCCGGCAGCTATCACTGTATTGCTATCCTGGTTTTCGGGAACCGGTTTTCGTAAGAGTGCTGATAACTACAGTAAACCGGGTTTACTGGTACCGTCCTTTTTGATGCTAAATTTTGTCATAAGCATCACATTGTTAATTATTGTAATTAGGGTGAAAGCCGGAGCCAGCCTTGATGTTATCTCTTCTTCGCCGCAATTCTGGCTGTTTGCTGCTGGTGGAATAGTTGGCTTTTTCCTCTACAATCAGATTTCTGCTTTTCTCATAGGATTTGTTTTTGACACCGGTAACCAGACCTCCATGCAAATAAAAAACAATATCATGTGGGCTTATGTAAGTGGCTTGTTTCTAACCCCTTTACTGTTAATCTATTTTTATACTCAAAGCGATCTTTTACTTGATGTTATGGTTGCCGGGTTGATAATTTTGTTGCTGTTCAAATGGTTTCAAACGGTAAAAGTTGGTCTCTTCACCAGGAATTACAATGTGCTTCATTTATTTTTATATCTTTGTGCCGTTGAAATCGTACCTCTGTTTTTGTTGGTAAAAGTATATACGATGTGATTTATTTTAGGTTGGAAGGCCAGTAATTACGGGGTATTTCGTTTTTGTAGGGGTTAAAAATTCGGGACATTGAAGATTAAAAATATTTTAGTATCGCAGCCAAAACCGGCAGACATTAGCAAATCGCCTTATGGCGAATTGAGTAATAAGTTTAATCTGAATATTGATTTTCAAAAATTCATCGCTATTGAAGGAGTTTCTGCTCAGGAGTTTAGGATGAATAAGAACTCGTTTAACGGCCACTCGGCTGTTATCCTTACCAGCCGTCACGCGGTGGATCATTTCTTTAGGATTGCCAAAGAGCTACGAAAAGAAATTCCTGATTCACTGAAATATTTTTGTATCTCCGAATCAACAGCTTACTATTTACAGAAGTATGTGCAGTATCGTAAACGGAAAATCTTTTTCGGGAAGCAGAATTTCAGGGATTTACTGGAAGTGTTGAAAAAGCATAGCGAAGAAACTTTTATGGTTCCTTCCTCCGATGTGCCTAATCAAGCTATGTTTAAGTTGCTTGATAAGGAAAAAATTAATTATTCCCAGGGTGTTATTTATCGTACGGTACCCAGCGATCTCTCCGGACTGGATATTAAAAAATACGACTTATTGATTTTCTTTAGTCCGGGTGGAATCAATTCGCTGCTAACCAATTTCCCTGATTATGAGCAGGGTGACCAGCTGATTGCAGCTTTTGGCCCCTCTACCAATAAGATGCTAAAAGAGGCTGGCCTTACCGTAAATATTATGGCTCCTACACAGGCAGCTCCTTCTATGGCTATGGCTATAGACAGCTTTATAACCGAGCTTGAAAAAGAACGTCGTCGTCGTCGTAGAAAATAAATAAGTCTGAGTTCCCCCTTATTATCTTAACTATTGTTTGTGACAAACTGGTTTACAGTTTGAACTCATAGACTATGGCGTGTTCCCCCAGTACTTCAGTCTCAGGCCTTGTTTCAAAAAGGCCATACAATGCACTCCCTGTTCCGGTCATTGAAGCATACAACGCGCTACGGCTTATAAGCTGGCTCTTTATTTTTGCCAGCACCGGATAATCCTGAAAAACAATTTCTTCAAAATCGTTGCTCAATAGTTGTTGCCATTGGTTAATGGGCCGGATTACAATCTTATGTGTTGAAATACCAGGTGTTTTAGGAACTGTTTTTGAAAAAAGCGCTTTGGTGGTTAGATGCAATCGGGGAATAACTAAAATCAGAAAAAGGCCGCTGAGGTCAAGGTTACATACCTGGATTATTTCCCCCCTTCCGGTGACGAGAGCCGGTGTGTTACGCACGAAAAAAGGGCAGTCGCTGCCAAGTTGTACGGCAAAGTCCAAAAGCCTTTCATCTGTTATGTTCAGGTGAAAAAAATCGTTCAGCCCTTTCATAAAAAAGGAGGCATCTGCAGATCCACCACCCAGGCCACTGCCGGCGGGGATATTTTTTAGTAAGCTAACTTCCACCGGAGGAATGTTGTAGTGCCGGCGCATAAGTTCCCATGTTTTGGTCAGCAGATTCTCCGAAAGCATTCCTGGAACGGGTTTTCCATAGGTGGTAAGTTTAAATTCTGAAGCTTCCCTGAATTCAATCACATCATGTAACGGGATGGGATAAAAAACGCTTTCAATGTTGTGAAAGCCATCATCACGTTTTGCTGTTACCCGAAGTCCGAGGTTAATTTTTGCCGAGGGGAAAAGTATCATGGTCGAAAATTAAAGAACAAAGGTAAGTTTTTTACATGAAATTCTATCCCCGCGGCAGAGATGAAAGCGGCAGCCCCCGGTAGCGAAAGCGGATGCGGAGCAGGCAGGCAAGAGCGACTAACAGAAGCTCCTTGAATGCCGTGTCGGAGTACCGCTTTTGCTGCCGGGGCTACAGCGTACAGCTCGCTTGCTGCCCAAAAAGTTTACATCGAGCTCAGGTTATTAACCTGAGCTCGGTATAAGATTTTCCTCACAGAAAGCCAATAGTGGGCCAG
>CAYYOW010000017.1:0-30886 GCA_964473395.1 uncultured Lentimicrobiaceae bacterium
TTTAACGTTCTGTCTTCGCCGTTATCTCCGCTTCAAAAATGATTTCAAATTCTTTTATTAACAGTCGTTTAACCTTTACCATGTCTATTTTATGGTTCAGCTCTTTCTCCAACGAGGTAACTCCTTTGTCCTGAAAACCGCAGGGATTGATATAGTTGAAATAATCCATGTCTGTATTCACGTTGAGGGCGAAACCATGCATGCTCACCTTGTTGTGAATACGCATGCCGATGGCAGCAATTTTCCGCTCTTTTCCTTTTATGCCCGCATCAATCCAAACACCGGTGGCACGTTCCAGCCGCTCGCCGTGCAAACCGAAATGTTTTATAGTACGGATAAGCACCGTTTCAAAGTCGAAAACAAACTCTTTTACGGAGATGTTGAAATTGTCCACATCAAAAATGGGATAACCCACCAGTTGCCCCGGTCCGTGATAGGTTATGTCTCCGCCGCGGTCGGTTTGGTAACAGGGGATACCCTTGTCTTCCAGCCACCGGTCATCCACCAGTAGGTTTTGCCTGTTTCCACTTTTGCCGAGGGTGAAAACGTGCGGATGTTCGCAAAATAGCAAATGATTTTCTGTTGTAAGATTTTTTTGTTTGGCTTCGAGCGTTTTGTCAAAAACCTGTTTCTGATATTCCCAGGCTTCGGCATAATCGATGAGTCCCAAATCCATAAATTTGACATGTAAATTTTTTTCCATTATTAATATTGCTTTGGTGTTATCACATGTTTTTCGGCGCGATAGGATGACCTCACCAGCGGGCTGCTTTCCACAATGCGGAATCCTTTTTCCAGCCCCACACGCTCATATTCTTTAAACTGTTCCGGCAACACGTACTCTTTCACCGGCAAGTGCTTTCTGGTGGGTTGCAGGTACTGGCCAATGGTCAGCACCGTGACGCCAACAGCCAGCAAGTCGTCCATAAGTTCAAAAACCTCTTCGGGTGTTTCGCCCAGGCCGGCCATAATACCTGATTTTGCCACTACTCCTGAACCGGCAATGTATTTGAGTACCTCCAGGCTGCGGTCATACCTGGCTCGGCTGCGTGTCTGTGGCGTTATGCGGCGAACAGTTTCCAGATTGTGTGAAATCACTTCCGGACCAGCATCAATCACCTGTTGGATAAGCTCTTCACGCCCGTCAAAATCGGGTATAAGCGTTTCTATGGTGGTCTGCGGACTCTGTTCTTTGATTTTTCTGATGGTCATAGCCCAGATGGCAGCACCGCCATCTTTTAAATCGTCACGATCTACCGAGGTGAGCACGGCATGTTTCAACCCCATAAGTTTTACTGATTCCGCCACACGCCCGGGTTCTTCCAGGTCGGCGGGTAGTGGCCGGCCGGTTTTCACATTGCAAAATTTGCAGGAACGTGTACAGATGTCGCCGAGAATCATCAGAGTGGCTGTTCCTCTGCCCCAGCATTCGTGCATGTTCGGGCAATGGCCACTGGTGCAAATAGTGTGTAACTTATGTTCGGTGACAATATTTTTTATTGCGATATATTCTTTTCCGGAAGGCACTTTTATTTTCAGCCAGTCGGGCTTTCGGAGCATCGTATCTGATTGTTTCATTTCAATATTTTGAAGATGTAAAACTAAGCAAATTTGGTAGTATGAAAATATTTTCCGGTTCTTAAAATTCTTTTTTGTCACTATGAAATACTTCCTTTAATTTCTCTATTTTTGTAGAGGGATCTCACTAAAACTTCTCACTTTATTTCATGTATCGAAAGGATTATTCAGCAAGGAAATACATAATCATGGCCGGTTTTATTCTTGTGGCCGTAATTTTCCTTGTGCGCCTTTTTTACCTGCAGGTTTATACCAATCAGTACCAACTCTCCGCCCGTGACATTGCCTTGCGCCGTGTGATTGAATACCCTGCCCGCGGACGAATCTATGACCGGAACCATAAATTGTTGGTATATAACGATGCTGTTTATGATCTTATGGTGATTCCCCGACAGGTGAAAAGTATGGATACCGTTAAATTTTGCAAGTTGTTGCAAATTGATAAAACCTTTTTTATCAAAAGGATGAAAAAGGCCAGGCATTACTCATACTATAAACCATCTGTCTTTTTGAAACAACTTTCCAAAACAGATAAGGGCCCCATCGAAGAGGTGATGTACGAATTTCCAGGTTTTTATTTCCAGACCCGAACATTGCGTCACTATCCGCAGCCTATTGCCGCCAATGTACTGGGAAGTGTGGGCGAAGTAAATCCGCGCGATTTGAAACGCGACCCGTATTACCGTCAGGGCGATTATATCGGGAAATCCGGTATCGAGTGGTTTTACGAAAAAGAGTTGCGGGGACGAAAAGGATCGAAGCTGGTGGAAGTGGATGTCCACAACAACGTGAAAGGGAGCTTCCAAAACGGGAAATTTGATACCCTGGCTGTGGCTGGTGCTGATCTGACTCTTAGCCTTGACGAAAACCTGCAGGCCTATGGACAGCTTTTGATGAAAAATAAAAAAGGAAGTATTGTGGCTATTCAACCCAAAACCGGCCAAATACTTGCGTTTATCAGCAGCCCTACTTATGACCCCAATTTGCTCGTTGGCCGGCAACGTTCCAAAAATTATAACATGCTGTTGCACGACACACTAAAACCACTAATGAACAGGGCCTCCTCAGGTACTTACCCTCCCGGTTCTACATTTAAGCTGGTTCAGGCACTCATTGCCTTGCAGGACCATGTGGTTACAACGCATACCTTTTTCACATGTCAGGGAACAGCTTCAAAACCAATAGCTTGTGCTGAAAACCATGTGTCGCCGCTGGCTATGAAACTAGCCATTGAGCTTTCCTGTAATACTTATTTCTGGAAGACGTTTCGGGCTATTATGAATAATCCGAAATTTGCCAATACCCACGATGCCTTCCAAGCCTGGTACAACGAAGTACTGCATTTCGGTTTTGGTCGGCGTTTTAACACGGACATTCCTTTTGAAAAGCCTGGAAATATTCCCACACGTACTTACTACAACAAAGTGTATCATGGCAGCTGGAATGCGCTGACCGTTCGTTCTTTAAGTATTGGCCAGGGAGAGATTCTGGTTACTCCCGTACAGCTGGCCAACCTGGCAACAACCATTGCCAACGGCGGTTACTTTATCAAACCGCATTTTTTAATCGGCATGTCTGGCGATGATACCCTTTCAGGAAAATATGAAAAGAAAGATTTCATCAACAACATCGACCCTTCTTATTTCCGGTTTGCACAAAAAGCCATGGAAGCAGTTTTTGACGGTTCTCAGGGCACAGCAAGGGCTTACCGGATGGATAGCATCTCACAGGCCGGAAAAACAGGTACGGCGCAAAACCCGCACGGGAAAGATCATTCTATTTTTATGGCTTTTGCACCAGTGAAAAATCCCAGGATTGCTATTGCCGTGGTGGTCGAAAATGCCGGATATGGCGCTACGTGGGCAGCTCCCATTGCCAGCCTCATGATAGAGAGGTATCTGCGCGGATACACAAAACGACCGCGTTTGGAAAAACGAATTATCAATGCTGATTTAATTCATAACCAAAAAACGAAAAAGCCATGAGCATACGAGAAAATTTTTGGAAAAATATGGATTGGCTAACCGTTTTTCTGTTCCTCTTTCTGGTGCTTTATGGATGGCTGAGTATTTATTCGGCGTCAGGAAGCAATGAAAGTCACTCCATCTTTGATTTTTCACAGCGTTACGGAAAACAACTTCTCTGGATTGGGATGGCACTGTTTCTGGCGTTTACGATTTTGTTGATAGATGCCAAATTCTTTTCGTCATTTGCTTATGTTTTTTATTTCCTGATAATACTCACTCTGATAGGTGTTTTGCTTTTTGGAAAGACGGTGGCCGGCTCACGTTCGTGGTTTCAGATTGGTAGTTTTGCCATACAACCAGCCGAATTTGCCAAGTTCGCCACAGCGCTGGCGTTGGCCAAATACCTGAGTAAGATGCAGTCTGATATGCGGCTGTTTAAAACCAGAATAGTATCGGCTGTCATTATTGGCTTTCCGGCGTTATTGATTTTAATGCAAAACGATACAGGATCGGCACTGGTTTATCTGGCATTTATCCTGGTGCTTTATCGTGAAGGGCTTTCCGGGTGGATACTGGTGGTTGGCCTGGTACTTGGTGTGTTATTTACTATTACCATAAAGTTCGGCGAGATATACGTGGCCATCGGATTGGTGGTACTGGCCGTTTTCGTTTTTGTACTGTTTCGCGGATTTCGCAGGCAATGGAAAATATGGTTGACCGGCCTTTTGTTCTCTCTCATTTTTGTTTCTATGGTTGATTATACTTTTCAGCATGTGCTGGAGTCGCACCAGCGTGTCCGCATACAGGTGATGTTGGGGATGAAAGAAGATCCTCACGGAGCCGGCTACAATGTGAACCAGGCTAAAATTGCTATTGGGTCGGGTGGCCTCACCGGAAAAGGTTACCTGAAAGGGATGCTTACACGCAACCATTTTGTCCCCGAACAAAGTACTGATTTTATCTTTTGTACTGTGGGCGAAGAGCGAGGCTTCCTTGGCTCATCGGTGCTGATTTTACTTTTCATAGGCTTACTCATTCGCATCATCATGTTGGCCGAACGGCAACGATCGCCCTTTGGCCGGATATACGGTTACGGTGTAGCATCGATTCTGTTTTTCCATTTTACGGTAAACCTTGCCATGACCATTGGCCTCTTCCCGGTAGTGGGAATCCCGTTACCGTTTTTCAGCTATGGCGGCTCATCCCTCTGGGCATTTACCATCCTGCTGTTCATTTTCATAAAACAGGATGCCAACCGTATGAATGTGTTGTATTAACCTGAGTAAAGCTTATATCGAACTCAGGTTATTAGTAGTTTGAAATACATTTTTGTATCCTGGCATCCTTAATACATAATAGAAAACAATTTGAAATCGTTATAAATTTCACAGATGTTGTTAGATGGTTAACGATTGTTTTATTTTTGTGCTGCTATTATTAAAACAATAAACAGATGAAAAATAAAATCATTGTTCTTTTTTCTTTCTTGATCCTGGCCGGGATGTCCTCTTCCGCACAGGAACTGCAACCTTTTTTTGAAGTGGGACAGTTCGCCAAAACCATTCCCGAACTTAGTAAGCAGGTCGAAAACTCGTTAACGAATGCGGGCTATGAAATTATCGGATCATATCATCCGGAAAACAAGGATTCACTTTTTGTGGTCTGTTTTACCAGCAGCAGTTTAAAACAGCTCAGCCTTCAATTTCCCGACAGGGGCCCATTGGGTGCTGTGATGAAAGCCGGATTTATCAGGACACAAGGGAAAACAACCCTAAGTATTGTCAATCCGGAATATATGTTTCTTGCTTATTACGGGCAGCAAATGAACGGCCATGGAGATGCGCTGAAAACCCAATCAAAAGAGGTGACCAATCTTTTTGGTAAGATGGGTAAGCTAACTCCTTTTGGTGGAACGGTGGAGCAAAAACGGCTCATGCATTATCATTACAAAATGATGATGCCCTATTTTGATGACCCTGATGACCTGGCTGAATTTGATTCCTTTGAAGAAGGATTGCGGGTTATTCAAAAAAATCTGAACGAGCAAAAAGGGAATACGCGTAAAGTTTATCAGCTGATTTTTCCCAAGCAGAAGATTGCTGTTTTCGGGGTGGCACTTCTTGATCCTGAAACCGGTGAATCTGATTTTCTGCCCACCATTGGCGAAAGCCACATTGCTGCCATGCCCTACGAAATTATTCTTCAGGGGAAAAATGCGACCTCTCTGGCTGGAAAATATCGTATTGCACTGTTTTGGCCTGAACTTGGGATGGGAACTTTTATGAAAATAATAAAAACTCCCGGCCGTATTGAAGATACCATGGAAGCCCTTACTTCAGAGTAACATTTTCTCATTTTAGTTATTTTTTTGCAGGCAGCTTCCTTGTCATAAGGAAGCTGCTTTTTTACTTGTAAATTTCGATAATTAGCCCATATACTTCCTAAAATTTATTCGAACTATCCCGATAGTATTTCACAAATTTGAGTCGTCTATGAACTAATTATCTGAAACTGTGAGCAAAGCTTATGTCGAGCTCTGGTTAATAAAAAGAGTACTTTTATCCACTCATTTTAAAATGTATCCATTATGAAAAAAAGGTTTTTTTTCCTGATGTTTTTTTTGGTGCTTTTAGGCAGTGTCAGCTTTGCGCAGGAATCTGTTAATGTTGCAGCAAGTCGCAGCAAGCAAATTCATAATTTGTTGGATTACCGGTTCAGAGGGGGCTTCTATTCTTTTGAGCGCGTATTTTTGCAAACAGTAAAATACACCGATGTGGCACGTAAGAACTGTGTTATCGGTATTATGGTGGTTACTTTTCAGGTGACCTGCGAAGGGTCCGTGCGAAATGTCAGAATAAAAAATCCTTTGAATTTTGGTCTTAATCAACAGATTGTGAAATTTATGGAGGCTACCAAAGGACAGTGGAATATTTGCCATAATAATAAATATACCAAATTTGCCATACCTATTCAGTTTACTATGGAGGGAACCAAAACCGACTCGCTGGATGCTGTCATTTCGCTTGTGGGGAAGAATCCGGGTTATGTTTGTAGCAGCGACGATTATTACCTGAAAAAAGCCAAAGAAGCATTAGCCAAAAAGAAAGGGAAACGTGCCCGGCCTTATATCGAAACACTTATCAGACGCAATCCCTTTAATAGCGATTATTTTGCTATGATGAAACAGTCTCTGGAGCTTTCGCACAAAGGAAAGAAAAAGAAAAAGAAGAAATGATCCCGGGTTATGCTTGAATTTTTGTTCCATCTAGACACCACCATTCTGCTGTTTGTCAACGGTCATCACTCTCCGTTTTTTGATGCACTCATGCTTGATTTCAGTGGCAAATTCTTTTGGTCTCCGCTTTACGCGTTGTTAATTTACTGGATTTTCAGAGAGAAAAAATGGTATGGGTTTCTGGTGCTTGTTTTTGTGGCGCTGACTATTACAGCTGGCGATCAGCTTTCGGTTCACGCGTTTAAAAATGTTTTTATGCGTTTGCGGCCGTGCTACGAACCTTCGTTGCAAGGACTATTACACATGGTTAAATTCTGTGGTGGAAAGTATGGGTTTGTCTCGTCACATGCAGCTAACAGTTTTGCCGTTCTGGCTTTTATCAATGGTTTTTTCCGGCATAAGCGACCGTATGTGAAGTGGATTATGTGGACGTGGGCTTTGCTCATCATATACAGCCGGGTTTATCTTGGTGTCCATTATCCGGGCGATGTGCTAGGGGGTGCCGTGCTGGGGATTATTTTGGGAAGTTTTTTTATCTGGCTATACCGCAAGAGCGAAAAGTATCTTATACCGAACTCAGGTTATTAGGGGTTTGAAAAATATATCGGGATAATAACCAACACTTCTCTATTCTTCCGTCTTGATCTCAATACTTACCGGGTCGTTGACCTGTAGCCCCATTAACGATGCCGCCGTTGAGTTTCTCATGGCAATTTCCAGCAAATCGCTACTGCCAAACAGACAAACCGGATTAGCATTACCACCGGCATCTGCATAACTCTCGCCAATGCTGTCGTTGGAGTAAACTTTGAAGTAGATGGCAAAAGGTTTGTTTCCGATAACCCGCCGGAACAGCTTACGCGAAATATTTGTAATGGCGTTGCTGTACGGGTCGATGTGGATGACCATGCCACGAATACCGGAGGCGTTGAAAGAAGGTTCATAGTCCAGTTTTTTGTTGATTTCAGCATAAGGCTCTCCAAGTGATTCAACAGCCTCCCCCCGGGCGAGCATAACCGCTGCTTTGGCAAACCTGTCTCGTCCGGAGAAAGTATATTTCCCACTGTCTTGAGGAATGTCCAACGTGAAAATTTTCTCCGGATCTTTGTCTTTTTCAAAAATCAAAGAGAAAACACCATTATCTGCACCGATAAAAAAATGACCATCATAAAGTACCACCAGATGTGGTTCCCGGAGGCTCTCTTCTGTGTTTACGCCAATAATATGGATGGTTCCCTTTGGGAAATTCTTGTAAGCATGGTGTAGCACATAAGCAGCTTCCCGCGTGTTGAAGCGTGGAATTTTGTGGGTAATGTCCACCATCACAACATCAGGAAGCTCCTGTAAAATACGCCCCTTTACGGCTGCCTGGTAGTAGTCTGTATCGCCCCAATCGCTGGTTAAGGTAATGATAGCCATGCTGTTTTTATGAATTAAACCCTTTGTAATAAACTTTTCAAAATTAAATAAATTCAGGTATCTATTCGCGCTATTTTTAATAATTTTGAAGCCTTAACAGGAAGTCACCTTTTCAGTAGCCGCTCATGAGTGAAAGTATTATTCGGATTGACATGGATAACCCGGTGGAGTTTTTCGGCCCCGGTGATAAATACCTGAACCACATCAAAGCAATTTTTCCAAAACTGAAAATTATTGTTCGCGGAGATCTAATTAAACTCATTGGCGATCCTTCGGAAATCAGGACTTTCGAGAGGCGTATGGATTTGCTGTTCGTCTATTTTGATCGTTTCGGAAAAATGAATGACAAAGCAGTAGATCAAATCATGGAGCATGACGATGACAGCCTCACCCGCGGGGCAACTCTAAAAGAGGATGTGCTGGTTTATGGCCGCCACGGAAAATTAATCAAAGCGCAGACGCCGAACCAGAAAAAAATGGTGGAGAGCATGACCGTAAACGATATGATTTTTGCCATTGGCCCTGCTGGTACAGGAAAGACTTATACTGCTGTAGCCCTGGCAATCCGTGCGTTGAAAAATAAAGAGGTTAAACGTATTATCCTAACGCGTCCGGCAGTGGAAGCTGGCGAGAGTCTGGGTTTTCTGCCCGGCGACATGAAAGAGAAACTGGATCCTTATCTTCAGCCCCTTTATGATGCTTTGCGCGACATGTTGCCCACACAAAAACTACTTTCGTATCTCGAAGACGAAACTATCGAGATTGCACCGCTGGCTTACATGCGCGGACGAACACTCGGCAATGCTTTTGCCATCCTCGACGAAGCCCAGAACGCTTCGGAGAGCCAGCTTAAAATGTTTCTCACCCGTATGGGAAAAAATGCCAGGTTTATTATCACCGGCGACATAACGCAAATTGACCTGCCGCGTAATAAAAATTCGGGGCTTTTTCAGGCGCAACGCATCCTCAAAGGCATCAAAGGCATCGATTTTATTTATCTCAACGAAAAAGATATTGTTCGGAATAAACTGGTAACACGAATTGTTGACGCTTACCAAAAAAACAAAGAAAATGAAAACAGAAGCAATTATCCGGACTGATTTCCGGTTTCCCAAACAGAAAAGTGTTTATCATGGTAAAGTACGTGATGTATATAATATTGATGAACAATATCTTGTAATGGTAGCCAGCGACCGCATCTCGGCTTTTGATGTGGTGTTGCCGTGCGGCATCCCATACAAAGGGCAGGTGTTGAACCAGATTGCCGCCAAATTTCTGGATGCCACTGCCGACCTTGTTCCTAACTGGAAAATAGCTACACCCGATCCGATGGTTACGGTTGGACGTTATTGCAAAGCATTTCCGGTGGAGATGATCATCCGCGGATACCTTACCGGCAGCTCGTGGCGTAGCTACAAGAAAGGCTCCCGTACTATTTGTGGTGTCCCGGTTCCCGATGGCATGAAAGAACATCAGCGTTTTCCTGAACCCATCATCACTCCCACCACAAAAGCCGATGAAGGCCACGATGAAGACATCTCCAAAGAAGAGATTATCAGGCAGGGACTGGTCTCTACAGAAGACTACGTCGTGTTGGAAAAATATACCCGCCTGCTTTTTGAAAGAGGAAGCCAAATAGCTGCTGAAAAAGGGCTTATCCTTGTGGACACCAAATACGAATTTGGAAGGGACGATGGGAAAATCTACCTAATCGATGAAATCCATACACCAGACTCTTCCCGTTATTTTTATGCTGATGGGTATGAAGAAAACTTCAGAAAAGGGTTTCCTCAGCGGCAACTTTCTAAAGAGTTTGTGCGTGAGTGGCTCATGGCAAATGGTTTTCAGGGACAGCCTGGGCAGGTTGTTCCCGAAATGACCGATGAATTTGTGAAAAGTGTTTCGGAGCGCTACATTGAACTTTATGAGCAAATCACCGGCGAGAAATTCCAACGTGTCGATGTCCGGAATATCCCGGAAAGGATTGAAAAAAATGTGCTTGCTTTTTTGAAATCCTGACAATATCAATCTCTGTCGGCCTGTAATATTCGATATTACTCCAATGCGGCCAGCAGGTGAGACATGGCATCGACCATAATTATGTTGTGGTTTTTCCTGTGTAGCATGGTTAGCTCCTGCAACAAACGCCGGATAACAACCTTATTTTCGCAGGGCAGGTAAAAACTTTCCTGTTCTTTAATTTTCAGTTGCCGGATAAAAAGCTCTATCTCGCCTTTTCTGAAAACAGCTCCTTTGTTGAATGGGTTCAGATAAAACAACACCTCTTCTTCATGGTAATCCGAGGCTGTTTTCAACATTGTTTTGCCATTGGTAAATGCTAAAATAAGATGTTTAGGTAGGCTTACCCCGAACATTGGAATGTTCAGCCGTTGTGCAATAATCAGATAAAGTAATGCCATGGAAAGAGAGTTCCCCTTTTGCATACGTAGGACGTTTCCAAGTAGATATGGTGCCAAAACAGGTTTTTTCTCCTGTAGTGCATCAAACTTATGCACATTGTAAAACACATGGTTTATCACCCTTATTTTCTCCAGGGCTGTCAGCTCGTTGTTCATTTCGACCCAAATGTCCCGATAGATTTTATTTACCGATGTTTTTATATATTCGTCATTATTTTCATGCGAATGGAATCGGGAGATGAGTAGCCAGGCTTCCAGTAAATCATGGCTATTGTGTGTTGCCCAGTCTTTTAGTTTCCCAAAAAGGTCCTCTATCCTTATGGTATGTATAATTTCCCGGATGCGGGTTATTTCTTTGGGAGCAAAGGCTCTGTTTTCCACCTCTTCGAGCAGAGGTAACGCATCGGTACCCAAAGTAAGAATGTGTGTCCGGATAGCGGCGTAAACCTTTTCATCGGGTTCGTCAAGCAGCTGTATTAGGGCTGTCAGCTCTTTAGTGAAGTTTTTATCAGGCATGCTTCCGCTGTTATTATTACAATAAAGTTACAGCTTTATCAATCAGAAAAAGAGCAGGAAGGAAAATGTTTTAAACAATTTTTACTAAAAAGTAATTCTTTTTACCCTTTTGCACCAGAAGGTACCGGTTGTTAAGCAAATCGTTGTTACTCAAGATGTAATCTTCGTCAACTTTGTTCTTGTTAATCATAACAGCCCGGTCTTTCAACATACGGCGGGCTTCCCCGTTTGATTTGAAAACACCTGTTTTGGCCGCCAGAAAGTTGAGCAGGCCTATACCGGCTTCAAATTCCGAACGCTGCACCTCAGGTTGCGGAACGCCTTTAAAGACATTTAGCAACATCCGTTCATCCAGTTTCTTAAGCGTTTCGGTAGTTCCTTTCCCGAAAAGAATCTGCGAAGCTTCCACTGCTGCATCATAGTCGGATTTGGAATGGACGCGAATGGTGATATCCTTTGCCAGTGTCTTCTGCAAAAGACGCAAATGTGGGGCCTCATTATGTTCTTTCGTTAGTTGTTCAATTTCACGGTGCGTCAGCAGAGTGAAGATTTTGATGTATTTCTCCGCGTCTTCGTCCGAGACATTTAGCCAGAACTGGTAAAACTCGTAAGGGCTTGTACGTTCCGGATCGAGCCACACGTTACCACTTTCGGTTTTCCCGAATTTACCACCATCGGCCTTGGTAATGAGTGGGCAGGTAAGGGCGAAAGCTTCATTTTCGTGTCCCAGCTTACGGCGGATTAGTTCGGTGCCGGTGGTGATGTTTCCCCACTGGTCTGCACCGCCCATTTGCAGCTTGCAGTTTTCGTGTTCGTACAAATGCAGAAAGTCGTAACCCTGTACCAGTTGATAGGAAAATTCGGTAAACGACATTCCCGTTTTGCTGTCTGCGCCGATACGTTTTTTCACCGATTCCTTGGCCATCATGTAATTTACCGTGACATGTTTTCCAATATCACGGATAAACTCCAGAAAGGTGAAGTTTTTCATCCAATCGTAGTTGTTGACCATAAGTGCCCGGTTTTCCGCATCGCTTTCGAAATCAATAAATTTAGCCAACTGCTTTTTGATACCCCTTTCGTTTTCCCGTAAAGAGGCTTCGTCCAAAAGGTTACGTTCCTGTGATTTTCCTGATGGGTCGCCGATCATACCGGTTGCACCACCTACCAGAGCAATGGGGCGATGCCCCGAGAGCTGTAAATGCTTCAACATCATAACACCTACCAGATGGCCAATATGCAGTGAGGATGCCGTGGGGTCAATGCCCACGTAACCCGATGTCAGGTGTTGGTTCATATACTTTTCGGTATTCGGCATAACATCGTGAATCATACCGCGCCAGCGTAGCTCTTCCACAAAATTCTTCATCGTCTAAATTCTTTGTGGCAAAAATAGGTATTTGCCTTGATTTGTATAAAGTGTTTTTTGTAAAAACCTTCAACATACAGCAAAAACGCTACAATAACATAAATTTTCTCTGGTTATTATTTTCTATTATTTTAGCAGATACTTATCCAGCAATATTTTTGACTTATGAATAGAAAGTCTATCCGACACTTTGGTGTTTCAACTTTTATCAATCAGGAAACCAGTGGTGGTGTTCTGCTTATTATTGCAACTATTGTGGCTCTTTTTTGGGCAAATTCCTCTTTTTATCCGGCCTATCAGCATTTGTGGTATGAAATGAAAATTGGCTTCACATGGGGCGATTTTAAACTCATCGGGTCGCTGCATCACTGGATTAATGACGGTTTGATGGCCTTGTTCTTTTTTACGGTGGGTCTGGAGATAAAGCGGGAAATTATTGGTGGAGAACTTTCTTCTGTGAAGAAAGCTTCTCTTCCCATTGTGGCAGCTTTGGGAGGAATGATTATCCCGGCAGCGGTGTATTCACTTATCGTGATAAACAAACCGGAATTTATGCATGGCTGGGGGGTTCCCATGGCTACTGACATTGCTTTTGCATTGGGGCTTTTGGCTATGTTGGGAAAAAGAGTGAATATTAACCTAAAGATTTTTCTCACGGCCCTTGCCATTGCCGATGACCTTGGCGCTATTCTTGTCATAGCCATTTTTTATACTAAAACCATTAATTATACTGAGCTTATTACGGCTGCTGTTTTTATGGCCGTTCTTGTTGCGGCTAATTTTGCCGGCGTCAGACGAACCCTGTTTTATGCTGTTGTCGGGTTGTCGGGCGTCTGGCTGTCTTTTCTTTATTCCGGCGTACACGCTACCATTGCCGGCGTTCTCATTGCTATGACTATTCCGGCACGTACTGACATAGATGAAGAGACGTACATTGCCAAGTTGAGCAAACTACTACAAAAATTCCGGCAGGAAAACCCTAATGGTAATCCGTTGCTTACCAAAAAACAGGCTCACGTGGTGGAAGAGATTGATAATCTCAACGATGCTGCCCAAACACCATTGCAAAAGCTGGAGCATTTTCTGCATCCTATCACTACTTATTTCATTTTGCCGGTTTTTGCTCTCGCTAATGCGGGTGTCCACATCGAAGGAAGCATTTCTGACCTCATGTTTCATCCTGTTGCCATTGCCATTATTATGGGACTGGTGCTTGGGAAGTTCATTGGTATTTCACTGTTTTCCCGGCTTATGGTCAAATTTAAACTGGCCACCCTGCCCGAAGGGGTCAGTTGGAACCAAATCTACGGGGTGGCACTGCTGGCCGGGATTGGTTTTACCATGTCCATTTTTATTTCCGAGCTGGCTTTCAGTGGTGAGGCTTTCAAACAAATTGCCAAAGTGGGCATTATGACTGCTTCGGTTATTGCCGCTTTGCTGGGGATGGGCTGGCTGGCATTATCCTCTAAAAAGGGAGGAGACGCTCCGAACCGGTAAACAATTCATGATCGGATTTTCAAATTACTCCGGAATCATAAATTGGTATAATGTATGAGGTTATTCTGCTTTCTGTAATAATACTGTACGGCTGAAAAAAACTTTAGCGCAGCTTACTGCATGAAAACCCAACGATGTAAACTGAAGAATCATAGTTGCAAACTCTTGTTTGGAAACATGCCCTCTTGGTTCGATAATTAAAAGTTTTCCTCCCTGTTTTAAGAGCGAATGTAATTCTTCGTAAAGATTTTTTTTACCGGGAATTTCATGGAGTACATAAAAAGCAAGGATAAAATCCACTTTTTTGGATAAATCCAGACTATTTTGTGAAGTTTGATGTAGCTCAATGATTTTTTCCAATGGCGTATCCAAAACTTTATTTTGAACAATCTGTAACATGCCTTCTTGTATATCGGCAGCAACCACCGCTCCTTTTTCTCCAACCATTTTAGCCAGCTCCAGCGTATAAACTCCTGGCCCGCAACCCATATCCAGTACATGCATCCCCTCTTTGACATAAGGTTTCAATATTCGATTGGGTGATTGTATCCAGCGTCTGAATCGTGTATCCAGCGCACCTGCCCGTTCAACCGGACACACCCTGTTTTTATTTTCTTTTTTCATCAATATAAATCATCTTGTTCTGAAGCAGAGCAAAAATAGGCAAAATGGCTTATGTTTTTATAGCGTGAATATGCCATCCAACAGGTTGAAAGATTAAATCTGTTTTCGCGTATTAAATATCCCCGGCACGTTTGCAGAAATATAATTATTCTTAAAAGAGAACATCCTTTCGCAAAGGAGGTTTTTCTATTCTTATATTTGCATCTTCTTCAAAATTATCGGTCATGACCAAAAGGCATAATAATTATCGTGTTTATCTGCCCATAGCTTTTGCGCTGGTGCTTATTTCAGGCGTTATTTTCGGGTTTTTATTACAAAACAGTGCATCGCAGCACAGAGCGCTCTCTTTTATTACCGGAAACCGGTCGGCATATAATAAAGTGGACGAGATTATCCATTATGTTGATAATAATTACGTGGATTCGGTAAATCAGGAACATTTGGAAACCGATGCCATCAAAGGGATGATGAATGACCTGGACCCTCATTCACAATATATTACAGCTGCTGAGTTCAACGAAATGAACGATCCGTTGCGAGGAAGTTTTCAGGGAATAGGCATTAGTTTTCGCATTGAAAAGGATACCATTATGGTCATAAACCCGATTCCCGGAGGCCCTTCGCAAAAGGTGGGCCTAATGGCTGGCGATCGTATTGTGAAAGTAAATGATACCCTCGTTGCCGGCGTGCATGTTACCAATAATATGGCTATACATAAACTTAAAGGGGAAAAAGGAACCAAAGTTAAGGTAACCATATACCGGCGCGGTGTTCCCAAGCTCCTTCATTTCACCATCACCAGAGGCATTATCCCGACTTACAGCCTTGATATTGCTTACATGGTCAACAAACAGTTGGGTTACATAAAACTGAACAAATTTTCGGCTACCACTTATGAGGAATTTGATAAGGCTGTAAGCAAGCTGAAAAAAGAGGGCATGAAAAAGCTGATTCTTGACCTGCGAGGGAATCCCGGAGGTTATCTTAACGCAGCCATTCGCGTGGCAGATGAATTTCTCCCAAAAGGTAAAATAATTGTTTTCACCAAAGGGCTGCACCGGCCGAAAACGGTAGCTTACTCTACCAGCCAAGGCCAGCTGAAACATACAGATGTAGCCATTTTGATTGATGAGGGAACAGCCTCAGCTGCTGAAATTGTTACCGGCGCTTTGCAAGACAATGACATTGGTGTGGTCATTGGCCGCCGCTCGTTTGGGAAAGGTCTGGTGCAGGAGCAGATGCGTCTTCCCGATGGCTCTGCGCTGCGGTTGACAGTAGCCCGCTACTATACGCCTACCGGCCGGTGTATTCAGAAACCTTACAAGAAAGATGATTTTAAAGCTTATTATGCTGAGGCTTACCGGCGCTATCTTGATGGCGAAATGCAACATCCGGACAGTATTAAATTTAATGACTCACTGAGATTCACTACTCCAAAAGGAAAAGTAGTTTACGGTGGCGGTGGTATTATGCCCGATATTTATGTGCCGCTTGCCACGGATACTATTCATTCTTTTTATAATATTCTTGCCAACAAGGGAATGATTTATCAGTTTGCCTTTGAATATACCGATAACCATCGTCCTCAGTTGCGTAAGTTTACTAATTTTAGTCGCTTCGACAAAGGTTTTAACATGACAGACAAGGAGTACCGGAGTTTGGTAGCGTATGCCAAAGAGAAGGGTATTACCGGAAGTCCCCGGAAGGTGAAATTATCTGAAGACAGAATAAAAATTCTTTTTAAAGCTTACGTGGGTCGGAATATTTTGGATGAAAAAGGGTTCTATCCTATTTATCATGAAATTGATCCTATTTTCAAAAAGGCTGTACAAGTAATGGATAAGCGTCATGTAGATGACTAATCATTTTGGCTGGAGAGAAAGAAGCCGCTTTGCTTCGCTAACGATGAAGTCCTCATTCTGATTCATCATGCATTTAAAGTGTCCTTTCGGACATTTTTTGAAGCCTATTTTGCTACAAGGGCGGCATTTCAGGTGTTTTACCTGTGCTATTACTACTTTCTGCTCCTCACCGGGCTCGTAAGGTGACATTCCGAATTCGGGAATGGTATTACCCCAAATACTAATGACCGGTTTTCTAAAGGCAGCAGCAATGTGCATCAACCCGGTGTCGTTGGAGATGACCAATGCAGACTGCCGAATAAGAGATGACGACTGGTGCAGGTTGATGAGGCCGCAGGTATTCATAATGCCATCGTGCGAACATAGCTCCCTTATCTGTTCTGCCGTTTCGCGATCTTCTTTTCCGCCGAGCAAAACTACGGGTTGCTGCAACCGGTCAATGACAGCTACTACTTTTCGTACCGGGAGAAGTTTGGTGTAATGCTGGCCGCCAATGGCAAAGGCAACAAAAGGCTTTTTCTTCAACAGTGGATATTCATCCAAATCTATAAAGTCTTTTTCCGGAATAAAATAATCTAACCCTTTGCCATCGTTTTTTACACCAAGCGATTCTACAGCCTGGAAATAACGCCCCACGATATGCTCTTTCGGCAACCGGTCAATTTTTAAATTAACCATCAACCATTTTTCCGGATTCGCTTTTGGAAATGATGCAGAAGACACTTTTAATGCCCTTTTTATCCGAAACGATCGTAAATTTTTATGCAAATCCACAACAAAATCGAAATCCTCCATTCGTAGATCCCGGATAACTTTATCTAGTTTGTCACGAAAAGTATGAATTTTGTCAACATACGGACTCGTGGCGAAAAGCATTCTGTACTTTTCTTTGGTAAGGATATGTAACTGACAGTTTGCCTGTATTTTCAATGCCCGAATAACTGGCGTCGTGAGTATTATGTCGCCAATAGAACTAAACCGGATAACAAGGATTTTTTTCAAAACTTTCCTTTTTGGCAAAGTTATGGAAAACATCGACATATTTTTTTTACAAAAACTAACTTCTTTTTCCTAAATTTGTAGAAAATAATGACTCGGAAGGTTTATTCTGCTATTACTTTCCTCTCTTTTTTATCTTAATACTTACAATTATTAGACGTTCTAATTTTCGATAATTATGAAAACAACCTGGTTCACAAAACGGACTCTGCTTCTGATTTTCCTGCTTGCCGGCTTTGGTCACTATGTTCAGGCGCAGGAATGGAAAAATTATTTACCACAAAATAAAGTAAAAAATCACTCTCTTACTTTAAAAGACTACCAACAAGCTTTTGCCAAATATTGGAACCGGAAAACGGTAAAGGAAGCCCCGCTAAGTAAAAATGAAGTTCGTGATGAAAACTATGAAAAGTTCAAACGTTGGGAGTGGTACTGGGAAACACGTGTAACACCCGGAACTGAAACTTTTCCGAAAACTACTGCCTGGGATGTGTTTAAGCGGTATATGGCGCGCCAGCCCATCAGCATTCAGCAAATGAGTGCTGGTAACTGGGTAAGCGATGGTCCCAGTCAGACAAGAGGAGGATATGCCGGCCTGGGGCGTGTTAATTGTGTGGCTTTTAGCCCGGTGGATACCAACACGCTTTATGTTGGAACCGCTGCCGGGGGAGTCTGGAAGACAACGGATCTCGGTGGTCACTGGACGCCTTTAGGGGATTTTAACATGTCGTTGGGTGTTGCCGATATTTTGGTTGAAAACCAAGGTGGTCAGGATATTGTTTATCTCGGTACCGGCGACAAAGATCATTGGGATACATACTCTGTAGGTGTATTAAAATCGGTTGATGGCGGTCAGACCTGGCAAAAAACAGGTTTAACCTGGCCGGGAACAAACCAGGAAATGGTTTACCGTATTCTGAAAGATCCCAACGATGATAATACGCTCTGGGTCTCCACCAACAAAGGTTTGTTCAAAACAACCGATGGAGGAGTCTCCTTTAATTTGATTGATGCCCACCACTTCCGGGAAATTGAATTTCAGCCCGGTTCAAACACCAATATGTATGCCGGCGATTCGTGGGGAGGCATTTTCTACAGTATCGATGGTGGCGATAGCTGGACACAGTCGGTAGATAAATCCGGGGCAAATGCAGGCCGGGTAGCCATTGCTGTTAGTGCTGATAGTGTCAATGTTGTTTACGGACTTATTGTAGCTTCTGATAATGGCTTGTACGGTGTTTATCGTTCCCGAGACTATGGGCATACTTTTCAGGTAGTTCAGGATACCATTAATTTGCTTGGATGGAATTGTAACGGAGATGATAAAAAAGGCCAGGGATGGTACGATTTGGTTTTGGTAGCCGATCCGCACAATGCCAATAAAATTTATGTTGGAGGAGTGAACAACTGGACCTCTGACGACGGTGGCCATAACTGGAAACTTGCTAACCATTGGTCAAGTACTTGTGGCGGGAAAACTGATATTGTACATGCTGACAAACATTTCATGGCTTTTCAACCAGGCACGGATGCTCTTTTTGAATGTAACGATGGGGGTATTTATAAATCTGATTCCGGCGTTCAGTGGAACAACTTAACCAGCGGCATGGCTATCAGCCAAATTTATCGGCTAAGTACTTCGGCTACGGTTAGCAATGAGGTGATCTCCGGCCTTCAGGATAACGGTACAAAGTTACTCTCTTCGGATAGTTGGCGCGATGTGATGGGTGGCGATGGTATGGACTGTCAGATTGATTATACTGATGTAAATGTGCAATACGGCGAATCTCCCAATGGAGATATAACGAGGACAAAAGACCATTGGCAAAGTTCTAAAGATATTAGCTCCGGCATAACCGGATCGGGTGCCTGGGTTACACCTTATGTTTTGGATCCTAAGTCGCACAGAACGCTTTTCATAGGCTATCAGGATGTGTTTAAATCCACCGACCAGGGTGATAACTGGACTAAGCTGAGTAAGTGGAATGGTAAGACTTTGCGTTCTCTTGCTGTTGCTCCATCTAATCCGCATTACATTTATGCTGCTACCCGGTATATCCTTTACCGGTCAACTGATGGCGGGCTGTCCTGGAATGATATTACCGGTTCTCTTCCGGTTAATAAGGCGAGTATTACCTATATTACCGTTAAAAATGATAATCCAAATAAGGTTTGGATTACACTGGGTGGGTTTAATAAATTTGGTGTCTTTGAGACCAGAGATGGGGGTGAAAGCTGGGAAGATGTCTCCACGGGGCTGCCTGAAATTCCCATTAATTGTGTAGTACAGAATACACTGAACAAGGACACTACCGAATTGTATGCCGGAACTGATTTGGGTGTTTATGTACAAAAAGGACGATCGCGCTGGATTCCTTTTATGGCGCATCTTCCCAATGTTATTGTGAACGACCTTGAAATTCGGTATGACACCCTGGGAAGTGGCAAATTGTATGCTGGTACTTTTGGTCGTGGTTTGTGGTCTTCCCCTTTGTTTACCGGCTATATTCCACAGATTAAACAAGCCGATTTTGAGGCCGATAATGCTCACCCTTTCGTTGGTGACACAGTTAGTTTCACTGATCTGTCCACTAACAACCCCATTGCCTGGAAATGGGTGATTACCCCCAATACGATAACTTATCGGGCGGGGAGTACCACTTCTCAAAATCCAAAAATTAGCTTTAATGCTATCGGTTCATATACAGTGAAACTGACTGCCTATGATGCAGACTCTTCGTACTCCAAGACAGTACTAAATTATATTGAGGTAAGAAGTCCGCTTAGCGTTCAGGTTTCAGCCAACCGCACAACTATTTGTTCCGGAGATACAACACAGCTGTTTGCTATTACGAACGGTGGATCAGGTAATTATACCTTTAATTGGGGCTCGACACCATTTGGCTTTTTTTCTCCAAAGCAAAATCCTATTGTCAAACCCAGTAGCGATTCTGTTATCTACAGTGTGTCAGTTTATGACGGTGGTTTTGTTGCCAACGGCAGTATAAAAATATACCGTGAGGAATGTACGGGAATTCATAATAATGAGGCGCTGTTGGGAAAAGTAAAGATTTTCCCAAATCCTAATTCGGGGAATTTTGTTATCAAGGCAGAGAAAAATATTTATCGAATTGAAATTTTCAGCCAGAGCGGAGCAAAAGTGTTCAGTCGCGTTTACAACAGCAATAGTGCTGCTGTGAACAAGACCCTGGCAAACGGGGTTTATTTTGTGGAAATATACATAGGTTCCTGGTCAGATGTTAAAGGAACGATATCCAGGAAATTGGTGATTCGTTAGCCTTTGTTATTTTGCATTAAAGGCCTTAGCTTTTTCGGCTGATAGTAAATTCAATGATTTGCTCCAGTGCCTGACGGGCTTCATTATCCGGAAATTCATGTAGCAGTTCAATGGCCTTGTTTTTATATTCCATCATTTTGCTACGGGCATAGTCGATACCACCCGATTCATGCACCCTGCTTATGAGGAGTTCCACACTTTTGGGATCTTGGTTTCGCCTTTTGATAGTGCGGATAATTTTCTTTTTCTCCATTTTGTTGCTGTTGTTCAGCAGGTAAATTAATGGTAGTGTAATTTTCTTTTCTTTGATGTCAATACCCGTAGGTTTTCCCGTAATAGAAGTTTTCCTGAAGTCCAGCAGGTCATCCATAATCTGAAAAGCAATACCGGTAAACTCTCCTATGTGCCATAGCTTTTCAATAGATTCCCTGTCGGTGATGGTTGATGAAGCTCCCGTGGCAAAACAAGATGCCAGAAGCGATGCTGTTTTTTTTCGGATAATTTCGAAGTAAACTTCTTCGCTGATATCCAGTTTCCTTGCTTTTTCTATTTGTAAAAGCTCCCCTTCGCTCATGTCACGCGTGGCCTTTGATACAAATTCCAGCAAATGATGATTGTTGGTTTCCACGGCCATTAAAAGTCCTTTTGCAAGGAGATAATCGCCGGCAAGCACTGCTATCTTGTTTTTCCATAAGGCATTGATAGAAAACAGTCCCCGCCGTTTATTAGAGTCATCTACTACATCATCGTGTACCAACGTGGCGGTATGCAGTAGTTCTATTAGCGTAGCAGCATAATAAGTTGTTTCACTGATTTCGCCCATCATTTTAGCAGAGTACATCACAATAATCGGTCTGATTTCTTTACCTTTGGTTTTCAGGATATACTTCATTATGATGTCTAGTAGCGGTACTTTTGAGCGTATGGTTGTACGAAAAACCTTGTGATAGGCTTTTATTTCTTCTGCAATGGGTTTCTTTATGGCGCTTAAGTTGCTCATAGGCTTTGTGCGCACAAATTTAAAGTTTATTTTTTGAAAGGGCATTTTATTCTGAAAAAAAAATCGACACTTAAATTATTGGAATATTCTATTCCTGTTTTATCCGTTTTTTATTGGCTTTCTGTGAGATAGATCCTATACCAAACTCAGGTTATTAGTTGGTTATGCCCCTGCCAAATGGGATAGCTATCACGCTGATGGTTAGATGGTCCAGTGAGAAGTTGAACGGTTTATGTCTGGATTATTCGTCGTTGTTGGTATTACTCCTTGGCTAGTGGAAATTTAAGAATAAAGGTTGTTCCCATCCCTTTGTCGGATACAAAAATTATTTCGCCCCCCATTTCAGTCATAAGGTTTTTCACAATGGCCAGCCCCAGCCCCGTTCCTTTCGTTTTTGTTGTAAAATAAGGTTGGAAAATATGTTCTTTGTCTGCTTCGTTTATCCCCTTGCCGTTATCGGTCACGCGGACTTCTACGTATTTTTGCCGTTGTAAAAGCTGGATTCGAATATTTTTATCGGACCTGTTTTCCATGGATTGTACTGCATTTTTTAACAAGTTGTTGAAAATCCGCAGTAAGTCCTGCATAGATGTTGGGACTTCCAGGTTGTCAGATTCCGAATCAATAATAATCTTTATCTCGTAGGATTTTCTGAATAGTATTGCCGTTGAAGTTATAGCCTCCATTAGGTTTGCTTTTTCATCGATGGGAATTTTAATTTTGGAAAAATCAGAAAACATTCCGGCTACTTCATCCATCGTATCAATTTGATTGATAAGTGAACGACTCACCGACTTAAACTTTTCATCGAAAGATGGGTCTTTGGCTGAATAGACTTTCTGTAGATATTGCACGTTGAGTTTCATGGGTGTAAGTGGATTTCTTATTTCATGTGCTATCTGGCGGGCCATCTCGTGCCAGGCTTTTTCGCGTGCTGAATATTTTATCAGCCGCGCACTTTCTTCCAGCTTTTCAACCATTTGGTTATAAGCTTCAATGAGTTTTCCTATTTCATCTTTTCGGTTCCATTCTATTTTTTCATTTTGTCTTTCGATACTTACGGTAGTGATTTTGCGTTGTAAAATATTGAGCGGCCGTGTCAGTAATCTCGACAAATAGACCATTAGGAGCATACCCAACATGCCGGTGATAACAAACAGGTTTATCAAATTTGCCAGCATCTGGTAATAGGTGTGTTGTAATTCCGATTGTCGTGCAAAATAGGGAAGGTTTATTATTCCGGTTTCTACGCCATTGCTTAGGATAAAAGGCGCATAGGAAGAATAGAATTCCACATTTTGTATTTGCTCTTTACTGAGATAAAATAGCTTATGGTTTTTTTCTATTTCGGTATAGGCTTCCGGGTTGATGAGCCTTGATTGTAGTCCCCGGCTGAAAATCTCCGGTCGCGATGAAACCACCAGCTTTCCGGAATTGTCATAGATATTTATGTCCGAAAAGAATACCATGGAAAATTTTTGCAAATACGATTGAATTTCCTGTTTGTTTTGCAGCGCTGCACTCCCGAAAGGTGATAATTTGTGTTGTAATTCTATGAGCACCGAATGTGTTTTTTCTTTTAGATTGTTGCTTATGGTTTGTTGGTTGTTTATATTAAAATAATAGAGGATGATGGCCGTTAGTGCGAAGAAAATAATTAGCAGGGAGGAAAACAACGTGAGCTGTAATCTTGTGCTAAAGGAATAATTGAATGTTTCAAGGATTTGTTTTCCGAATTTGATTGTAATATATAGCAAAAGAAAAAATCCGGACAGGATAAAAAGTAGCGAAAAAGGTAATAGCCATCCCGAAATTGTTTGCCTGAGTCTACTCACAAGAAGCACCTCCTTTTTATTGACCGGAAGCATATAATGTGTGTAACCATCCTTTCTGAAAAATTGCCTCAATGGTGCATTTTTTAAATCAGAGATATCAATTGGATACAGGAAATCTCCAAATTTATATTCAAGTTTACCCTGTTCGTAAAAGGCGAATGAATAACCTGACAAATGTAATTCTCCTGCTCCGGCTGCCTGTAGAAGCTCCGGATAGCCAAGTCCTTTCGGAATGATATTGGTATAAAATTCGATATAAAGGTTGACCCCTCCTTTGCCCCTCACCAGGTCAGGATAGTGAAATTGGGCCAGGTAATAAATGCTTTCGCTGGTATTGTTTACCAATGATAATTTAAAGTTTGTACTGGTATCCACAATTTTGCCCTGTAGCTGTTTGAAAAAAGCATTACATCCGACAACTTTATTGTCGGGTTGTATTTCCAGTTGTTGTCCTGGTTCGCACAGCGTGACTTGTCTGCTGTAAGAAGATAACATTCCGTGAAAATATTTTTTGTTCAGGTAATGGGTTATCCGGTGTTCTTTACCTTCCTTTTCCGACATTATTATTTTGATAATGTTCGTATCATTTAGTATTTCTTTCGACTGGGATTTAAGCAGATATTGTAGGTATGGGTCTTGCTTTTGTGTAAGCATATTTGCCGTAAATCTTTGGTGTGCGTTACGATTTTCCTGTTCGTTAACGTTGAGTAAGTATGCTGCTGACAACGATAGTATGAGAATTGTCAATATACTGTGGAAGTACGGTTTTTTACTACGCTCCAGAAACCAGATAATTACCATTAACATCACACATAGAATATATGCCAGGAGTATGATTGCTTTTTCTACCCCCAGGAACAACGGAAACAGGCTGGCTACCAGGGTCAATGTGGCTATAATTTGCCAAAAGGAGGTTCCCTTTCTTTTGAAATAACTCAAAAACCCATCTATCCATAAGTACATTAATAGGTTGACCAGTAGCAATAGGAAGAGGCGCGCAACGCCGGTTGTACTGAAATATACATTTTCGGGGAATATAATCAATCCGCCGTTTTGCAGAATTCCTTCGAGGATAATATATAAGACTACTGGTAATGAAAACAGGATAAGCTGGATAGGAAGTAGCTTTAACCAGGCATGCTTTCCCCAAAGGCTTTGTTGTTTCTTGAAATAGCGTAACAGCATATATAATCCAACGCAAAATAATATCAGATTCAGCACTAAATCTCCAGGTGATCTGAATCCGGGTAGGCTGGTTATTTGCCCGGAAAGCCAGAATGAGTTTTTAAAAATCTCAGGGAATCCGAAGTAATATTGAATTCCCCTAAGGATGATTAAGTCGGTGAAAAATGAGAACAGCATTAAATATGAATAACGTACAGCAATTCGGTTTTCAAGTTCTTTGTATATAAGAGCCAGAATAATTGCGAGGTAAAAGATGATTGCCGTGTATATGAAGAATAAAAGAGTCCGCAGGGGTGGAGGCATCTCTCCGGACGATATCTTCAGTGTTATCTTTAAATATTTAAGTGGATATTCATTTTTTCCTGTTGTTAGATGATTTTCAATTTTAACACCGTAGGGAAGAATTTTTTTTGTTAGTGGGAAGAAGATGCCGATGGTATAATTCTGTTGTACCAACTTTAGACCAACGTAGGGTTTATTCCCTGAAAATATAATTTTCATTTTCTTGTTGCTCATGGTCGACAACTGATCTGCCGGAATTTGGTTATTATTCCAATAGATTATGGAGTCGCTTCGCTTTACTATTATATCGCCCTGTATATTAGAAAGATAGGTGCTTAAGCGTATCCATGTATCCCCTTTTTTCTGATGGAGAAAATCGAACACCTTATTCTGAGTTGTAACGCCCTGGTTACCAAGACGATAGATAATGTTTTGCGTCTTTTTTACTAATGTTTCCGGCCGGTAATTTCTTTCTGCTATGTATCTTAGGCCATAGAATGCGAGGAGTATGAGGAAAAACCCGACCGTATAAAGTGGATATTTTATGATTGCTCTATGTCTGTCGATTTTTTTCATTGCTTTTCTTCCGAAATGGGATGAGGTAAAAGTAATAAAAATCGGCTGACCTGTTTATAATAGAAGGGTAGATACTATTTATTCTGGTATTTTGTTTTTCGTTCCTGATTTATTTTTTTTCAATATATAAATCAGGCTGGAATAATTTCCTGTTTTGGCTGCAGTCCGATTAGATTTAGCTCCATTTATAAGAGCTAGGAAAATTGGCAAACGGGTTTTCTTGTAACGTTCACTCAACAACGACACATAAAAGGCATCAAGCTTTAACGGCAAAGTATTGATTATTTGTAGATCATGCCTCTTTGCCAGACTTGAAAATGCTTCTGGTGAAAAGTGATAGAGATGCCTCGGTACGTCAAGACCTGCCCAATAAGCTTTATAAAATACTGCATCCCAAGATAATGAGTTTGGTAGGGCAATAATTATTTTACCCCCTCTTTTGAGAAGCCGTTTCACCTCATACATTCTTTTGTTAATATCGGAAACATGTTCCAGTACATGCCACATACTGATTATATCAAAAGATTCTGTTGGTAATTTTTGCAGGCTTTGCTCCTCTTCTACTTTTAAATGATACTGTGTTTTGGCAAAATTTCTTGCGGTCGCATTGGGTTCAACTCCTAGGCACTCCCATTTCTGCTTTTGAAAATAGTTTAGTAGTTCACCGGTTCCACAACCGATATCCAGAATTTTTCCTGTACCCATCTGTTCACTTACAATATTATATTTTCGTTTAATATTGATATTTCGTAAGAGCTGATAGAGTTTTCCAATGATTCCACTGTTTTTTGTTCCGTGTGAAAGATATTCGGGCGATTCATAATATTTCCCTAAATTTTCATCCTTCGGCCTGGGATTCGTAAAAGAGAGGCCGCAATCTTTGCAGCGCCAGATAGAGAAATTCTCCTGTGTCAGAAAATAATCTTTTACGTCTAGTGTTTTAAAAATGTTTTTTGATTGGCAAACCGGACAGGACGATGCTTTTTTCATGCGTATTGTTTCACGTGGAACATTTCTTTTTACCTACCCATATAAACTAATAAAACGTTGATGTCGGATGGTGATACGCCACTAATTCTTGATGCCTGACCGATGGTTTTTGGTTTTATCCGGGTCAGCTTTTCCCGGGCTTCATACGAAATAGAGGAGAGTGCGTTATAGTTGAAGTCGTTTCTAAGGATCATATTTTCAAACTTATTCAGTTTCTTTGCAATCTCTTCCTCCTTTTTGATGTAGCCTGCATATTTGATTTGAATTTCAGCAGATGCAATAATTTCGCTGTCTATTTTGTTTTCATTAACAAGTTTTTGCATTGTTGGGTGGACAGAGATAAGGCTGTTTAGATTTATCTGGGGACGCAACAACACCGATGCCAGTTTTACTTTTTGTTTTAAAGGAGTTGTGTTATTCTTCAATAATATTGAGTTAATCTCTTCCGGTCGGATACTCTCTTCGTAAATAAATCGCGTGAGTTTCTCAACTTTCTCTTCCTTTTGCCTGTATCTCTGGTAACGTTCTTCCGATGCAAGACCAAGTTTGTATCCTTTCCCGGTGAGTCGCTTGTCGGCATTGTCCTGCCGCAACAAAATCCGGTGTTCGGCGCGTGAAGTGAACATTCGGTAAGGTTCGTCCACTCCTTTCGTAATCAGGTCATCTATTAATACCCCAATGTATGCTTCTGAACGCTTTAGTACAAAAGTATCTTTTTCATTATGACATAAATGTGCATTAATTCCCGCCATAAGCCCCTGGGCAGCAGCCTCCTCATAACCAGTTGTACCATTAATTTGTCCTGCGAAAAACAGATTTCTAATGGCTTTGGTTTCGAGATTATAATTTAATTGTGTAGGCGGAAAATAGTCATATTCAATGGCGTAACCCGGCCGGAAAATCTTGGCATTTTCAAAACCTACAATCTCTCTGAGTGCTTTCACCTGAATGTAATCGGGGAGGGAGGAGGAAAACCCGTTGAGATAGTATTCCACTGTATCCCAGCCTTCAGGCTCCACGAAAAGCTGATGTCTTGTCTTGTCGGAGAATCGTTCAATTTTATCCTCTATTGAAGGACAATATCGTGGGCCTACGCCTTGAATCCTTCCTGCAAACATGGGGGAATCAGCAAACCCGAGTTTTAATGTATCGTGAACTTTTGGAGAAGTATAGGTGATCCAGCAACTGCGTTGCCGCGGAAGCCTGGTTTTATTAAGAAAAGAAAAAGTTTCAGGATTTTCATCTCCTTTTTGTTCTTCCAACTTTGAAAAGTCAATGGTACGACCATCTACCCGAACCGGAGTTCCTGTTTTCAGGCGAGCCGTTTCAAATCCGAGGGCTTTCATTTGGTCGCTTAGTCCGTAGCTGGCCGGATCTCCCATGCGGCCACCTGGAAACTGTTTGGTTCCGATATGAATTTTCCCGTTGAGGAAGGTCCCGTTGGTTAGAATGATAGTTTTGGCTAATATTTCCAAACCCATGGCTGTTTTCACACCATAAGCGTAATCTCCTTTGACAAGAAGCTCGGTAACAGTATCCTGCCAGAAGTCGATGTTGGATGTTTCCTCAAGTATCCTCCGCCATGTAGCTGAGAAAAGCATCCGGTCACTTTGCGCCCGCGGGCTCCACATAGCTGGCCCCTTCGATTTGTTCAACATACGAAACTGAATCATCGATTCGTCTGTTACCAGTCCCGAATAGCCGCCGAGGGCATCTATCTCACGTACAATTTGTCCCTTGGCAATTCCTCCCATAGCCGGGTTACACGACATTTGAGCAATGGCATTCAGGTTCATGGTTATGAGCAGAACTTTTGAACCTAGATTAGCTGCTGCTGCAGCTGCCTCCGATCCGGCATGACCTGCACCCACAACTATGACGTCATATTTTTCAAATATTTCCATAATGTTCCACGTGAAACACAACTATTTTTGCGGCAGCAAAGATAGGTAATAATCCTCTTTTGCACGCATTTGCAATTTTTCTTCGTCAGTATGGTCATCATAGCCTAGCAAATGCAGAATGCCGTGAATCAGTACGCGTGCAAATTCTCGCTCAAAGCCCGCTTGTAAGATGGAAGCGTTTTCGCGAACACGATCGATGCTGATAAATATTTCTCCCGAAATGATATCCGGCCGGGTGGATAACGGAAAGGTAATAATGTCTGTGAGGTAATCGTGCTGTAGATAATCCCTGTTTATTTTCAGCAAGAAGTCGTCACTACAAAAGTGATAAAAGATATCTCCGGTCTCTCGCTTTTCTTCTTGAATGGCTTGTTTTATCCAGAGAAAGTAATTAGTAGGGTTGACGATGATAGTAGAAACATTATTTAGTTGATAATCAATCATTTGCGGCTTTTTGAGGCGTGTTCTCGTAGTAATCTTCCAGAGATTGTTTCCGGTTGGCAAAGTAGGCTTCTGGCAAGGCGCCGGTATTAAACCTTAAAATTAAATTTCTACCTTCCACAGCGATTTCATCAGCAATCTTTTGGATTAGAAAAACAGATTGTGTGGAATTATCCTTAATGTCCTGCAGGTGATGTTCTTTTAAAAAAAGCTTGAGAACTGTTGCATCGACTCCGGTAAATTCGAATGAAATTACTTCATCTTTTAGATGAGAGGTAATGCTAACCGCCATATTTTCGGACTGTACTAAAATTAGATGAAGAAGGTTCGCAAAGGCGGTAACAATATTCGCCAGGTAAATTTCATTAATCGTCCATTGGCGAAACAAACGTTCTATATATTGCTCAACGTGCCAAATAACCTTGGAATCAACGTTAAGCTGGTAATTATCCGTTTTATCCATAATACTTATCCGAAATACTGCCCGGGGGCTAAAATTTCATGTTATACAGCTTATTCCGGTTAAGGTTACTGCCAAAGGGGAAAATATTATATTTCTTTTTTCACTACTTTTGGATGGTAAAACCACAACAAATGTTACGAAAATTACTTCTACTTATTTTTATTTCCTCAGGTCTTTATTCTTCGGCACAACAAAGTCAAACCCCGGAAATATTCAAGCAACAGGCCTTTAACCCTGAATATTCCTGGCAAAGCCCATTCCTAAGCTGAGCGGTATTGATTTTTATCCGCAAATTTATCCGGTAGTAAAGCATACTTTTCATTGTTAAAATAAATTAATTTAGCCCCATGATTTTAGTGACCGGCGGAACAGGACTTGTAGGTGCGCATTTGCTTTTTCAGCTTTTGCAAAAAGAAGAAAGAGTGCGGGCATTGAAACGCTCTTCCTCTTCTATTGGTCAGACTCGAAAAATATTCTCTTATTATACTTCCCAACCGGAAAAGTTCTTTTCGAAAATAGAATGGGTGGAGGGAGATATCCTTGATGTTGATACGCTTTTGTTGGCTATGGAAAACGTGGAAAAGGTTTATCATACCGCGGCCATGGTTTCTTTCGACCCCAAAGATAAGGCTGAAATAATGGAAACCAACGTTACCGGAACCGCCAATGTGGTAAATGCCTGCCTGGAGAAAAAAGTAAAAAAGCTGTGTTATGTGAGTTCTATAGCGGCGGTGGGGCGAGCAGGAAATAGCGGAATTACTACCGAAAAAAGCGAATGGAAAAACGACCGGAAAATTTCACCCTATTCTCTTAGCAAATATGAAGCAGAGCGGGAAATTTGGCGTGGAATGGCCGAAGGTCTGAAGGCTGTCATTGTAAACCCGGCTATTATTTTTGGTGCCGGAAATTTTAACATGGGTAGCTCCAGAATGTTTCAAACAGTTTATCACGGTTTGAAAGTTTACACCAAAGGGATGAATGGTTACGTGGATGTAAATGATGTAGCCAAAGCCATGATTTTACTCATGGAGAGTGACATTTCGGGAGAACGGTTTATTCTGAGTAGTGAAAATCTGAGTTACAAAAATCTTTTTGAAACGATGGCTCTTTCGCTGGGCGTGGAGTCACCAAAATACAAAGCCGGCAAGTTTGTAAGTGAGCTCACCTGGCGTTTATTGAAAATCAGGTTTTGGCTGACAGGTAAAAGACCGTTGATTACCCGGCAAACCGCCCGAACTGCCAACAGTGTTTACCGCTACAGCAACGAAAAGTTTATCAAAGCTACAGGAATGCATTTTTTACCCATGGAAGAGAGCATCAAAAGAATCGCTGAAGTCTTTTTGACAGAAAAGTAGCTATTTTGCCCGGATAAGTTTCTCCAGTTTATCCAAAGCCTCTTCTTCGGAAAGGTTTCTGAAAAGGATAG
>CAYYOW010000018.1:0-30606 GCA_964473395.1 uncultured Lentimicrobiaceae bacterium
ATAAAAAACCTCTCCACGAAATAAGGTGAGATGTGCCAGTTCCCCAGGAGATCCCACTGGAATCAGGCTGTACAATGTGTATTGTCCCTGCTGTAGGAGTAGAGGTAATAGTAAAGACATTAGCACTCTTGCTGGTAATAGTATTAATTACTGTGCTGGTAATCCGTACTTTAAAATCATTTCCGGCATAGGCCGAGCTGTCAGGGATAGACCACGCATAGGTAGTTCCGCTGGTAGAACTGGTTATTATCCGGTAAAGCGTGTCTGCACGCAATAATTCAATCTTTACAGGTTTAGTCAGATTATCATTCCAGGAAATGAGATGCGTAGTTCCCACTCCCCAGCTTTCTCCGCCATTGGGTTGAACCACAGTAATAGAGTATGTTTGAGCTGTTGCATTCAAGCTCCACGCAAGCAAGACCGTGAAGAGAATTGTCGCCAGAATATGTGTTGTTTTTTTCATAACTTTAGATTTATGCATTAGTTCAAAGTAGTCTTTATTTTTTTACAATCAATTTAATGGTTTGGGTATGTCTTGCCGACAAAAATGACACAAAATAAAGTCCCGAAGGCAGCTGTGCTGTTGGTATGTTAAAGCGATGGACACCTCTGCTTAATATACCATGATACAAGTTCGATATCTTTTTGCCGGTTATATTATATAAGCTCATGCTCACCTGCTCCTGTGCCCTTAGCCCAATAGAAAGTGTAGTATTATCTCTGGCCGGATTTGGTGCAAGTGTATATTGTGAAATAATATCTTTAATTCCATCATTTATGCCTGTTGAAAGTGGTGCATTATACTTAATATCAACTTGGTATCCCGTGTAAAAAGACTTTTCACTTCCATAGTTAAAGTATATATGAAAAAGGCCATCTTTATTTTGCAGCCAATTCCTATCCAGCGAATCCCAAGCATAGTAATTTCCCTCATACGCGTTCCCTACGCTATCATAATTATATTGTGTCAGGGAAACATTTCCCCAAACAGAATTATTTTCCCACTGTTGATACAAATATGTCTCAATCCCGCCATAAGTATCGTAAGTATATTGTCCCTTTTCAAAATTAACCCAGGCACTACCATTCCAACTTTCACCGATTCCGGTTTCAACCTGGCCAAACTTATAATACGTGTAAACATAACGTTGGCTATTCTCCCAAACACTGTCGTTCCATGTTTCTCCGGTATAGGACAATCTGTTCCTTACGGAATTATACGTGTAAGTTTCCCTGTAAAGATTAATCCAGGCCGTATCGCCCCAGTTTTGCACAAGTCCTCTAATTAAGTTGGAAGTGGAGTCGTAAGTATAGACAACCCGCTGATTATCTACCCAAAGTGAATCCTTCCATTGCTCACTAAGAAAAAGTGTTTGATTGCCAACAGAATCATAGGAATACAAATTAAAACTATTGTTAACCCAGACAGAACCATTTCGGTTAGCATGATAAGAAGCTACTTTGTTGCCATTATAATCGTAAGTATAATAGCTGCTATCGGTATACATCCATTTATTGTTATCCCACATTCTACCCACTTTTGTGACTACGTTGTGGTTAACAGTATAAGTACTCACGGTCCAAGATGCATTTATCCAGATTCCATCTATTCGGATTTTCGATAGAGAAGTCAGCTTGTTGCCTACCGAATCGTATGTGGTAGTATCTTTGGAAACATAGTTCCACTGCCCGTTAGTCATTAGTTCGGTAAAAGACAGCACCTTATTACCAGCAGAATCGTAAAAATAAATATATCGTTGAGGATTGATAGTATTGGAATAAACCAGCACGGTATCCATGTGATAGGTAAAGCCCTGTGTTGATTTATTATTACTTTTTCTATGAGTTGTTTGAATCTGGAGACCCGCCATAAAGCCGGGTGGAAGTAGTTTTTTATTTATCTTAACCGATGATTGTCTATTTTGTGTTGATTTTTGAGAAATATTTTGTCCGAAACACAAAGAAACAGAAAGGTTTACAGTTAAAAATAACATCAATATGCCAGCAGGTGTTTTCATTTTAATTGCTCAGTAGAGTTTTTTACATACGTTACTATTTCGATTACTTTTTAAATGCAAAAATCATTTTGTGAAGCTAAAAACCAGCTTATTACCTTGATAACAGTACCCTTAAATGGCTTTTGAAAAAAATCAAATTTTGGGAATTCTTCCCATATACAAAACCCTTAAGAACACTTGTTTTTGCCGGAATATTAGTTCAACAACATACCTTTCTCTTTTCAAACCAATGAAAAAGCGGGTAAAAATACAAAATAATTGTATTAAAAGCAACTTTTATGACTTTTTTTCTGTCTTTTATTAGGGGGAAAAGTCTACTTCTAGATATCAAAATCTTTGGTAAATAATTTTATGACAAGGACTATGGCAATTCCAAATTTTCGGAATCCTAAATTTACAGCATTGTCATCAAGAAAAAACAAGTTTGCATCCTCTGATTATTGTTCTGGAAAACATCTGCACATACAAAAATTGCCAGCCTCATTTTTGCCTCTGGAAAGAAACAAGAGATTAATTTTTAACTATTACAAATTATATACTTTAGAATGAATTTAAAAAACAGTAGTTCATTACTAATTTGATTTTTTTTACATTTGTCGGCCTGATAGTTTTTCAGTACCTGTTTTTGGATTTTTGACTTTCAAAAACGGCAACAGGCTTTGAAGATGTAAATCAGGGCGTAAGTAAAATAAATAATTAGATAATTCACAGCAATACTAACACTATTCGATTTAAAATTAACAGCATATGAAGGTATATAAGACAAGTGAGATTAGGAATGTAGCGCTTATTGGCGGTGCCAAATCGGGAAAAACAACCATGTCTGAAGCCATGCTGCTGGAAGGGAAAGCCATCAGCCGTAAAGGAACCATAGAAGACAAAAATACAGTTTCCGACTACAAACCCATAGAGCAGGAAAGAGAACACTCTGTTCATTCAGCCCTACTTCACACTTTTTACGATAATAAAAAGGTTAACATGCTTGATGTACCTGGATTTGCCGATTATGTTGGCGAAACCATTGCTGCGCTGAATGTTGCCGACACAGCTTTGCTCCTGGTGAATGCCCAGGCCGGCGTAGAAGCAACCACCGAAACGGCTTGGCGCCAAACGGTTACAACCAACAGCCCGGTAGTATTTGTTATGAATCAGCTGGACCACCACGCTGCAAATTTTGATGATGCGGTTAACTCCATAAAAGATTACTTTGGAGATAAAGTAACCATCGTTCAATATCCGGTGAATGCCGGAGAGAATTTTGACACCATTATTGACCTGGTGCTGATGAAACAGCTGAAATACAAAGTAGGTGGTGGAGAACCTGTAATTTCTGATATTCCGGAAAGCGAGATGACCAAAGCCGAAGAATTACATTTGAAGCTGATCGAAAATGCCGCTGAAGGCGATGAAGCCCTCATGGAAAAATATTTCGAGAACGATACCCTGACCATTGACGAGATGCGCGAAGGGTTACGACTGGGGCTTATTACCAGGGCTATTTTTCCGGTCATGGTCTCATCGGCCAAGCAGGGTGTCGGCGTTAGCCGGCTGCTCGACTTTATCAGTAAGTCATGTCCTACTCCGGGCGATATGCCTGCCCGTAAAACAACTGACGGAGAAGAATTTCACTGCTCCGTAGACGAACCGGCTGCATTGTTTATCTTCAAAACTTCTATCGAGCAACACCTCGGCGAAGTTTCTTTCTTTAAAGTATATGGTGGTGAGATTTCCGAAGGAATGGATTTGATTAATCCACGTACCGAAAATAAGGAACGTATCACCCAATTGTTTGCCCTCAATGGTAAAAGCCGCGACAAGATTGAAAAAGTGGAAGCGGGAGACATTGTATCAACCATTAAGCTAAAAGATGTGCAAACCGGCGACTCATTGCTTGACTCTAAAAATGCAAACGCCGGTTTTGAACCTTTCGCCCTTCCCAACCCGTTATATACTGTGGCCATTAAGGCCGTCAATTCGGCTGATGACGAGAAGCTGGGCGCATTGCTTAACGAAATGCGCAAAACAGACCCCAGCCTCGGCATTGAGTTCTCTCGTGAGCTGAAACAGCTTCTCGTAAAAAGTCAGGGAGAGTTTCATGTGAATACCGTAAAATGGTATCTCACCAAAGCCAATGGCTTAGAAGTTGAGATTTTTGTTCCAAAAGTTCCTTATCGCGAAACCATAACAAAGATTGCCGATGCCAGCTATCGTCACAAAAAGCAATCGGGCGGATCGGGGCAATTTGGTGAAGTACATATGCGCATTCAGCCTTACGTGGAAAACTATAAAAAGCCTACCGATTTCCCTGTGCGTGGAACCGAAGAACATGACCTTCCCTGGGGCGGTAAACTTATTTTCAACAACTGCATTGTAGGTGGTGCCATTGACGCCCGTTTTATGCCAGCCATTATGAAAGGAATAATGGAGCGCATGACCGAAGGACCGCTCACAGGTTCGTATGCCCGCGATATCATCGTGTATGTTTATGATGGTAAGATGCACCCGGTTGATTCCAATGAAATTTCGTTTAAACTGGCTGGAAGAAATGCTTTTAGCATGGCATTTAAAGATGCCGGCCCAAAAATTATGGAACCTATTTATGATGTGGAAATCATTGTTCCCGAAGACATGATGGGTGCCGTGATGACTGATTTGCAAGGTCGCCGTGGAATGATTATGGGGATGGGTAGTAAGGGTAAAAACCAGATCATCCGTGCTAAAGTTCCGGGTGCCGAAATGGCAAGATACGCTACTTCTCTTAGTTCCATTACTTCGGGAAGGGGTGTTTTTTCCATGAACTTTGATCAGTACCAGCAGGTTCCGACCGATGTTCAGGAAAAACTGCTGAAAGAATACGAAGCCTCACAAAACGAGGAAGACTAAAAACCCAAAAAGCCGGAGAAAAAATTTACACGGCTCTTTTTGCCCTTTTTAGAAGCCCTATTTTTTCTTTCTTGTCTTTGATTTATTGGAAACGGGCATGGTTTGTGAAACTGATTGCAAATTCTTCCGGTTGATAGTATTGACGCTGGGCAGCATGGTGGCTTTCATGCCGCTGAAAAGCGTTTTCCAGAAGAAGTTTCCAAATCCTCTCTCCACATCACGCTGGAAAAACATCGAAGCTGCTTTAGCTTCCTTTCCTTCACCTTTGCGGGGATTATTTTTCAGCACCAGGGAGTTGGCACTCCAGCTGAGGAATTTATTGGAAGTTTGCGTATCTTTCTTTTTCATGGCCTGTATATATAGGTCGTGATAAAGCATTGTCATTGTTCCGGAGGAATACTCCGGGTTGGCACTTCCACGGAAAGTAAGTTTTTCCAGAACGCCGCCACTAAATTTCAACCCTGCGGCAGGATAAATAGCCGGGTTAAAAACAGAAAACGGAACCGGGCCATTAACGGCTCCACTAAAATAGAAAGTATCGCTTATCGCTGCAAGAGGAAAAACAAGCTGTACATTCAAAGATGCCTTTTTCATCAGCCGCCCCTTCAATGTCATTTTCATATTATTTTTTCGCCATAAACTGGGAAAATTGGATATGTGCGTAATAGTTCCCGAAAGAGCTGTAAAATAGACTGCCAAAGGCTGACTTCTCACATCCGTTATTTCACCATAATTGAACCGGCTATTTTCTATCCGTACCGTATCAATTATTAGCTTCTCTTTTATTCTTTTCAATGACTGGTTTGGCAAAAGCGGTCGCTGGCTATGGTTAAAAGGCACACGTTTATCACGATAAATGTCAATAGCAGCATTGGAAATATCAATTTTTCTTATACTAATTTCATTTTCCGTCAGGAAATGATAAAAATCAGCACCTGTAAAAGTAATTTCTCCGGCTTTCATGTCAAAGCGCTCTTCTTGAAACTTTATATGTCGTGAAAAGGCCTCTTTGGAATAGAGCGGCCTGAAATGAAATCCTTTGAAAATCAACGACTGACCTTTTAAGTCAGCGGTAAGCTGCCGAAAAGCAATCTCATAAAGGTTGTTTCCTAACTCCAGCACATTATCTTTTGCCACAAGGGAAGCATCACGCAGTGCTGGATAAAAATAAGTGTTACCATGGTCTCGCGGTTTCAAAATTAATCCGTGCATGGTAATGGTGATGTCTTTGCTGGACAGTGTATATTTCTTCTCTTTATAATTATAGATTTCAAATCTGCTTTTCCTAAAAGTGATGGTTCCCACCGAAACCCCTTTTATTCCCACCAACATGACTGAATCTCCAAGGGAAAAATTCTTTTTCTTCTCCGCATTCGCCAAGAGCAATTTCCCATTGAATTTGTACAATTTTATTACTGGCTTTATTACCGTTATCTTTCTAATTACCAGGTTATGATCATTTATTACCGCCATAAGATTTATGCCCGAAACAGTGAGCCGGCCAACAGTAACTTCAGGTATTATGGTATTGAAATCTGATTTATCGAGGCTGTCAAGGAATATGGATTCGGGAAGAGCTTTAAAGTCCATTAGGCTAACCGATCTATCCATCAAATTAAAACTGATTCCTGTGTATTCGATATGGTAATGTTTCAAATACTCATTTACCAGAAAACCATTAATTTTCTTTTCGATAATATGAGTAACAATGCTGTTAAAAGCAATCATGAAAGCTACTACAATGAGCAGAATAATACTGGAAATACGGAGAGTTTTTTTATTAATTTTAGCCATTTTAGCAAATCTGACTTTGTAATAACCTGAGTTCGATATAAGAATTATCTGAAGCTGTGAGCAAAACTTATATCGATTTCAGGTTAATAGGGTAAAAATACAAAAAAGAATGAATAGGAATATTCCCTTCGCTAAAGCATTGCAGACCACTCGGAAACGGCAAGAGGAAGCCATCGGTACTTCACGGGGGAACGTGGATTACGGAAAAAAGGTAAGCTCAGATTAATACTTCAGCAGCTTCCGGCTGAAACTCTGTCCGTTTGTTTCGGTAAAACGTAGAATATAAAGACCTTTTGGCAAATTACTTATATCCATTGTCTTCTGCGAATGGCCTCTGTAAATAGAAAATTGGTGTTGCATCACCTTTTTCCCCACCAGCGAAAAGACCTCCACCTGCAAGGATGTTGCTTTGTCAGCATCCACTCTAAAGTTAAACACATCTTTTACCGGATTGGTAAAACTCAGTTGTTCAATATCGGATTGAAATTGTGGAATACCCGTTGGCTGATCCACAGCAACTTTCAGCGTAACAGGGAGATGATCGGAATTATTATAAAGTGCATTCAGTACGTTTGCCGGAACGGAAGTATTGGTAGGCGAATCATCAATAGCCAGGTTAAAATGCTTGCCATCCTGTCCGACCACATGGAAACTCCCGGCAACATATTTTACCTTTTTGTTCCCGTATTTTACGTTATTGGAAAGCAAAATAAAGTCAAAACGGTCGTCCATGCCACCGCCAACAGCACAGCCACCCGAAGTATGGGTACTTTGTGTATGATAATGGCTGTATTTTTGGTTATTGTGCCAGTCACCAATTTGATTAACAGGGTCGGTAAACCGAATGGCCGGGGTTGTGTAGTTAATAAAATCCTGAAAGGCAGTCTCCTGGTCCGTGTACAAATTAAAATCGCCCATGAGCAGATAATTATTATCCGGATTGTGGGTAGCAATGTAGTCCATAGTATTCTTTGCCATAACGGCCCGCTTGGTGGCGTCACTTGTACTACTTCCGGCTTTCAGATGTGCCACCACACAATAGATAAATGTGGTATCTCCCTGGTTCAGGTTAGCCGATTTGTAATACAATTTGTAAACATCCACATCGCGTACGTAGGTTTGTGCAATGATATGGGATGCCAATCCCAGTTTGTTTTTGTTGTAATAGAGCATATTCACAAGATAAGCACCATCCGGGCTAAGGGATTCAGCCATCTTGTAATAATTTACTCCGCCTGTATTTAAGGCATTGTCAAGCAGGTCTTTATGATAAGTACGCGTACCGGTTATTTCATTTACAGAAAAAATATCAGGTTTCACATAATGTACAATGGTACCGATAAAGCCATTCTTTCTGCTGACATTATTATTAGTTGTGGTACAATAACTGGTAAAGTTCCCGTAATTTAACAGATTATATTGTAAAAAGGTAAGCGTATCCTGTGCCCTGACAGTAAAAGCTCCTAAGATAATAAACAATACAAGTAAAAGTTTCTTCATCAGCTGAAAATTTCTACAAAAGTATGAAATAGAGCGGTATTACGGATTGAGATTACCAGAAATTCAGCTTTTTTAAAGAAGTTTATGACTTCTTCACACTAAAGGGGCAAAATCAGGAAACCGGTTCCTGGCAACAAGAAAGCCGGGCATAATTATGCCTCTGCTTCCAAAGCAGCAGCATTTCGTTTTTTAAAATACCTGGCGCCCACAAACTGGCCTAAAAAGAAGGCCCCTACCAAAAACGGATAGGTGTAAAGCTGAAACCCCAGTTTAAAATAAAAACGCATAAAGACTATCACAGGAATAGGTAAATGTACTGCCAGAAACCATTTCCAGGAAAATTTTTTTACCGACGCACGCCAGTAACCCCAAGGCATATTGAAGAAAAAAGTAATCAGTGTTACAATTCCCAGATTTATATATTCATGCATAAGATTGTTCTTTTTAGAGGGGCAAAATTAATAAGAAATAATCTAAATAACGATGATTTTGTCAAGTTTTCCTTTCACCCCGACGAAAAGGCCGTCAGTCAGCACCTTTAATAGAATCAAAAGAGCCATAAGCGCCGGTTACAAGCTAAAATATCCCTATGTTTGTGCGTCAAAATTTTAAACAAATGGACAAAAAGATAACCATGAATCCGAATCCGGTGATTCAGTATTTGAATAAGCCGGCCGAACAGCTGACCAAAGAGGACCTCATCCGGTTTATTGAGGATTACGATATACAAATGATCAATTTCCGGTATGTGGGATGGGATGGACGTCTAAAAACACTGAACTTCATTATTGGCAGCCGCGAACATTTGGAGAACATTCTTACCGCCGGCGAGCGTGTGGATGGCTCCAGCCTGTTTCCGTTTGTGGAAGCAGATTCCAGCGACTTGTATGTCATCCCCCGATACAAAACTGCTTTTCTTGATCCCTTTTCCGAAATTCCCACACTGAACATTCTTTGTGCTTATTACGACAGTAAAGGGAATCCGGTGGAAAGTGCACCCGAACATATTTTGAAAAAAGCACATCAGGCATTTAAAGATAAAACCGGCTATTCGTTTGAAGCCATGGGCGAGCTGGAATATTATATCATCAGCGAAGATGATGGGTTGTTCAAAGCCGAAGATCAAAAAGCCTATCACGAATCCTCACCGTTTTCAAAATGGGGTGCTTTTCGAACCGAAGCCATGAAACTTATTGCCGAATCGGGCGGGACCATCAAATACGGACACTCTGAAGTGGGTAATTTCACCCGCGATGGCATGGTTTACGAACAAAATGAAATTGAATTTCTTCCAACCAATGTGGAAGATGCCGCTGACCAACTGGTTATCGCCAAATGGATTATCCGTACCCTTGCTGCCCGAAATGGGGTTACCGTTACTTTTTCTCCAAAGATTACAGTAGGCAAAGCCGGCAGCGGATTACACATCCACAGCCGCGTGATGAAAGAGGGCAAAAACCTCATGATTAAAGACGGGGTTTTGAGTGATGTGGCCAAGACGATCATTGCCGGTTATATGGAAATGGCTCAATCATTGACGGCATTCGGAAACATGAATCCAACTTCCTACTTCAGGCTGGTGCCAAATCAGGAAGCGCCTACCAACATCTGCTGGGGCGACCGCAACCGATCGGTACTGGTGCGCGTTCCGCTGGGCTGGACGCGTCCAATGAACATGATCCATAAAGTAAATCCGCTGGAGAATGATAAGAAAATTGATTTTTCCAATAAACAAACCATTGAAATCCGCAACGCTGATGGCTCGGCGGACGTTTATCTCTTGCTCGCTGGTATTACGGTAGCTGCACGCCACGGTTTTGAATTAAAAAATCCGCTACAGGTAGCAAAAAATACTTATGTGGATATTGATATTTTTAAAGCAGAAAACAAGGCCACACAAAAAAAGCTGGGGCATATTCCTTCTTCCTGTGTTGCTTCCGCAAAAATGCTCGAAAAGCAAAAGGAGATTTACATGCAGTACAATGTATTTCCAAAAGGAATGTTAAATTATCTGATTGATTACCTCAAAGCTTTTCAGGATGAACGGTTGCGCGATGAAATAAGCGGCGATGATGGTAAAGTAATGAAGCTGGTTACACAATATTTTCATTGCGGATAGGATGGTTTTAACAGAAGCAAATTCCAGAACGATTCATTGTTTTTCATCTGGCTTGGATTAGAAGCTAAATACGGTATAAATTTTTCGTAACTTTGGGAAGTAATAAGTTCCATTTTTTATGAAACGAAGACCTTCTTACGGACTGGCGCTAAGCGGCGGCGGCGCCCGGGGTATTGCTCATCTGGGCGTTTTACTGGCTATGGAAGAGAGCGGTTTTCATCCTTCCGTAATTTCAGGAACCAGCATGGGCGCCATGGTCGCGGTGGGTTACGGACTGGGAATTCCCGTTATGGAGATGCTTTCTATCTTAAAAAATGAGGTAAAACCTATTCACATAACCAATATAAATATACGCCGGTTAGGCGTCTTTAATCTGCGAAAAGTAGAAAATCTTTTTCGTGAAATAGCGCCAAAAGATGACTTCAGCATCTTAAAAATTCCTACTTTTCTTTCTGTTACTAACCTGAACAGCGGCCATAACGAAATAATATCGGAAGGGAAATTTATCAAGTTTACCATTGCCTCTGCCTCTATCCCGTTGCTTTTTAGGCCGGCAATTATTGATGGCACATATTACGTAGATGGGGGACTGACAAAAAATATGGCTGCGGAGATATTAAAAGATAAATGTGACAAGCTAATTGGCGTACATGTGAACCACATTGCGAAAAAAGAGGGCTTCAGACGTATGAAAGATATTGCGGCACGTACCTATCATCTTGCCATTTATAACACTATCCGCAACGAGCTGGGTTATTGTGATTATATTGTTGATCCGCCCGGAACCCGCCGCTACACGACGCTTGATTTTAACAAAGCCGAAGAGATCTTTGATGTGGGCTATCAGGAGGGCCTGAAGCTTGTAAAACAGTTAGAAGCCGATGAAGCTACAGCGCGCCACCCGCTCACAACAGAACTGAAAAAATTGTATAAGAAAGTTACCGGTATCTTCAAGTCAGAATAAACTTGTCCACCGAATCTTGGTTCAATTTCTTACTTTTGCAGCATGATAATGATTGATGATACATTGGTTTCGGAAGAGCTCAAAACTATCTGTTACTCCTGTGATTTATTAAAATGTAAAGGCGATTGCTGTGTGGAAGGCGATGCGGGAGCCCCGCTGGAAGAAGAAGAAATTGCTATCCTGGAAGACTATCTCGATGAGATAAAACCTTACATGGCAAAAGAAGGCCTTGAGGTAGTGGAAAAGAACGGCGTTTTTGATTATGATACTGATGGCGAATATGTTACTCCACTAATTAATGACCGCGAATGTGCTTTTGTTTATTTTGAAACCGGCATCAGTTACTGTGCCATCGAAAAAGCCTGGCTTGAGGGGAAAACAGATTTTCAAAAGCCCATCTCCTGCCACCTGTATCCGGTAAGATTGTCGAAGCTGAAGCATCACACAGCCGTCAATTATGACCGGTGGGACATATGCCAAGCTGCCCTCCTAAGGGGGAAACAGGATAACATACCATTGTACAAATACCTAAAAGATCCTTTGACAAGAAAATTCGGAGAAAGCTGGTATCGAAAACTGACACAGGCTCTGGAAAAAGGACTAACTAAAAGAGTTTAGCCCTACGCTTTTCCGTATCCGTAAAAAATCACACACTGCCGGCAGTACTGTTTTGCGCCATGGTTTCCAGTTCTTTATCAACATGGAACATGCCGGCTTTGTCTTTTCCGACTAGTTTAATTTTGTCAAGAATAATACGCATAGTACTCTCCTCTTCCACCTGTTCTGTGATATACCACTGAAGGAAGTTGCCGGTAGTGTAATCTTTTTCTACCACTGTAAGACCATAAAGCTCATTAATAGCATTGGTGACAAACTCCTCATGGGCCAAAACCTGTGTAAAAACATCTTCAAGCGAGTTAAAATTGGCTTTAGGAGCTTCCAGCTCATACAAAGTAGCTTTCCCACCGCGCTCGTTGACAAAATGAATTATTTTCATCTGATGCATTCGCTCTTCATTGGTGTGGTTATACAAAAAGGTGGCAGCACCGGGATAGCCATTCACTTCGCACCAGATAGCCATAGCAAGGTATAAACGGGCCGAAGATTCCTCTTTGCAGGCCTGCTCGTTAAGTGACTTTTCTACATTTTTATTTATCATGATATCTTATTTTAAGTTTTTCTCAAAGGTAATACTTTTCAGAAAATGTTTGAAAGATTATGGATAATTAAAGACAAAAAAATTGCCCCGAAAGGGGCAATTTTTTAAGCAAGGGATAGATGTTTATAGAGGTTTGTTAGTTTATGGGGGTTTTCAAATTTTACCAATTTAACTTTTTTACTTTTCTCCTGACATACAGGACAATACTTTAATTTGACAGGATAAATATACTGGCACTCCTCACAATAATAATAATGTATCTTCACTGCTTTGTGCCGTTCTTTTATCAAAAGAAACAAACCATAAATGGGGGTCAGAACCAGACTCAGCATAAAAATCTTTAGCCCTTCACTGTGCCGCTCAATACCGATAACAGTTAGTAAAAATGTAATAATTATATATACTCCAATGGCTGCAATCAACATGGCATTTTTGTTTTGTTTTCAGTCAATTACAAATATTGTGCGCAATTTCACAACATGTTGTAAATCTATTGTTTATAACAATACACCGAGTTGTTAAAAGAAAGGTTTTCGCTGAATTCAGAGAGCAGTTTTACGAAATCGGAAAATTAAGATTTATACATCTAAGCGTAATGATCGTAATTGTTGGCATCCTTTGCACGCTGGCGTTCTTCGGTGTTGGCCATAACCTGCAACTTCTGCTCGTAGGTCATGGTATGCCAGCCTTTTATCTCCTCCGCACTGCGATGGCATCCGAGACAAATTTTTTCATCATCCAGCGTACAAACCTGAATACAGGGACTTTTTATGGTGTTTTTCTTTTTCAACATAATTTGAAAAATGATTTACTAAAAACCTCTTGTAATAGCCCGCTATAACTTCGTAATTTTTAGCAACAAATCTGGTTCACTATTGGCTTTCTGTGAGGAAAATCTTATACCGAACTCAGGTTAAAAGGCAGGCAATCTTTGTAGAAGCAAAGATAGGAAAATCAATAAGAGGTGATTATTGAGAAAAGTGCAGTACCGATAACCCTTTATTAACAGAGGCAAACCAGATAGCTCCGTTATCGGCTTTCAGGATAGCCGTTGTCCAGTTAGCAACAAGCCCGTTAGCAGTATTATAGGTTTTTATGGACGACCCATTATATTTTGAAACCCCAAACTGTGTTCCAAACCACATGGCTCCATTGTTATCTTCGGACATACACTCGATTTGGTCAAAAACTAATCCGTTTTTTGTAGTCAGAGCAACCGGATTACCCGATTTATCCATACTGAGTGCCCCGGCCATAGTACCAAACCACACATTATTTTTCGAATCCTGAAAGAGAGTAAAAATATAGTTTGCCAACGCTTTCGGGGAGAGATAGGTTGTCCATACTCCGTTATAAAACTCTGAAACACCGTACTCCGTACCAAACCATTTATGGTTTTGATTGTCAACCATAACCGACCGCACAAAGTTGTTCACCAATGCTACGCCTCCTGTTTTTTCGTAATAGGTCCATTTTTGGCCATCAAAAGCGCAGACTCCCTTACCGGTTCCTATCCAAATAACATCTTGTGCATCAACGGCTATGGCATAAACATTATTGGAGCTTAATCCGTTTGCGGTAGTATAATTGGTAAAATTCTGGCCATCAAATTTTGAAACCCCAAAGGGAGTTCCGAGCCAGACATTCCCTTTCTTGTCCACTGCTATAGCTGTAATATCGTGGTAAATAAGCCCGCTATTTTCCTGCCAATTTGAGAAATCGGCTCCATCAAACCTGGAGAAACCGTACTTTGTTCCAATCCAGATATTCCCTTTACTATCTTTCGTCAGACAGGTTATTTCATTGTTAATCAATTTTGAATTTGAAGAAGTATAGTAAGTCCATTTCTCGGCAGGCCCGGGGGCCGGATTTTTGTTACACGAACCTACCGCCAAAAGCATTGCCAAAAAGGCAACCAAACCAAAGCTGATATAGCCTGGTCTACTTTTCATCTTCCAGCGCTTTCAGATTAAGTTTTATCTGCGAAACCACCATATCAATGGCTACTTTGTTTTTTCCACCCTGAGGAATAATCACATCGGCAAAAAGCTTGGTGGGCTCAATAAATTGTTGATGCATAGGTTTCACAAAAGTAGAATAATGTGTCAGCGCATCATCATAATTCCTACCTCTTTCCTGTATATCGCGCCGGATAATCCGCATCAGCCGCTCATCGCTATCTGTTGACACAAACAACTTAACATCCAGTAGCTTACGAAGCTTAGCGTTAGTCAGGATCAAAATTCCCTCCACAATAATAACCTCTTTGGGCCTCACTTTCTGTGTATCTGATGCCCGGGCACAGGTAACGTAAGAATAAATGGGCATTTCAATATCACTACCCTCCTGTAGCATTTGAATATGCTTAATCAGAAAAGGCCATTCAATGGAATTAGGATGGTCAAAATTGATTTTAAGTTTCTCTTCCGGACTCAAATCACCATTATCATAATAATATGAATCCTGCGAAATAACAGCTACGGAATCTTTGGGCAACGATGCAACAATCTTATTGACTACCGTGGTCTTTCCCGATCCGCTTCCTCCTGCAATACCAATTATCAGCATGTAATTGTTGTTTTATGTATTCAAAAATATAAAAATTAAGTCAATTTCTTGTAAAAAGATAAACAGTTCTGACTCATTCCTCTTTTCCGGTTTTGTTTTCACAGAACTCAGTCAGTACGCCAAAAGTAGTTTTAGGATGTAAAAAAGCGATATCCAGTCCTTCAGCACCTCTGCGCGGCTGCCGGTCGATAAGCCGGACGCCTTTGCTTTCAGCCTCCTCCAGCGCCTGTGTAATATTTCTGACAGCAAACGCCATGTGATGAATTCCTTCGCCTTTTTTTTCGATAAACTTCCCCACCGGACTTTCGGGATCTGTACTCTCCAGTAACTCTATTTTGGTCTGCCCAACTTTGAAAAAAGCCGTTTTCACCTTCTGGTCTTCTACCACTTCGATGGCATAACACTGTACGCCTAACACCTTTTCATAATAAGCGATGGCGCTATCCATATCTTTTACTGCTATACCAATATGTTCAATATGTGTTAGTTCCATGGGAATAAATATTGTTAATTGAAAGGAATAAACTATAAGTTATTTCACCATTCAAAGGTATTTAAAAAAGAGAGGCCGTTGTATCAAGAATTAAAAAATATCCTACTTACCTTTTCTATGGGGATATCCAGCCGGTCTTCGAAACGGATCATAGCGTTGATAAGCCGGACTTTGGTAAAATAATGCAGGTCATCAACACCAATTACTGCTGTTTCTACCCTTTCATTTTCGAGCAGAGCAGCCCGGTGGGTTCCTCTTAGCAACGGTTGCTCCGGGGTAAGCCATCGTTTTCCGTTATAAAACAAAACATTACAAAAAGAGGTGTCGGTAACAAGGCCGTTTTTTACAATCAAAATATCATCGGCAGCGCCACGTAAGGCAAACAACCTGTCCAGAGTGTTCCGGTCTTCATATTTAAAGATGTAGTTGATGTCATCATCTTCCACCAGCTGTAGCGACCGGATTTGGGGTAAAACATAAGAGAGAAACCGGATTTCACGGATTTGGCTGTCGTAAACCACGCGACATTTGAAAAGGCCATCGTTTCCCGCTATCAATTGTTTTTTTTTCGCCTGTAGTAATACTTTTTCCAGAGCAATTTCATTTTCCAGGCCAAATAGCACTTTCCGGGCATAATTCATCCGTTGCCGGTGGTAATGCAGATTTTGGCATCGGCCGTTTTCATAACGAATGGTCTCAAGCAAACGGAACATATATTTTCTCTATCAGTTCATTATATTCTTCTTCACAATTACTTTGTGCCGTAATGCCGCCGCCACTTTTGTAAACCAGGCCATCGGTAGTATTTTCTATAAAACGGATCATCACACCACTGTCAATATCCCTGCCATCAAAAATTCCCATAACACCTGTGTAAAAACCACGATCATAACCTTCTGCTTCGCGGATAATCTCCAGCGTTTTCTTTTTCGGCGCACCTGAAACAGAGCCGGCAGGCAACATCCTTAACAACATGTCGCCAGGGGCATGCAAATATTCAGGTCTAAGTCTCCCCCGGATCTCTGAGCTCATTTGCAGAATTTCGTTTTTGTTGGTTTTTATATGGTCAATATAGCGAAAACGGGAAACTTCCACCTCTTTGGCAACCATACTCAAATCGTTGCGGATAAGATCCACAATGGTAAAATGCTCGGCCAGTTCTTTTTTGTTGGAAAGTAGTTTTTCGCGGGCATTCTGCACACGGGCATCTTGGGTACCCTTCATGGGAAAAGAGCGAATGACATCGCCATCAGTCTGCACAAAAATTTCCGGTGAAAAGCAAATAAACCGGTCTTTGTAATAAATTTTATACTTCGCTTTGCTACGAAAAAAGAGTTGTTTCAGGCTCAGGCTACTTTCGACCCGGCTGGGAAGCGTAAGGTTCAACAAAAAAGTATCGCCACGGCGAATATGTTGCTGTACCAGCGAAAAAGCATGGCAATAACGTGTCCGTGAAGCCGGAATTACGGTGAAAGAAACCGGAGAATCATCGACCGGCTGCTCTTCAAAATTTCTGGTTCCGTTGATGTCGAAGAGCACCTCTTCAGGGTTGATCTCATCCAACGGAACAACCACCGGCTGCTGCAGCACAAAATCCAGCAAAAACAGAAACGGTCGCCTTACCCTACCCCAGTAGTTCATCTTTTCACTGAAATTTCCGGAATTATTGTTCATACCCTTTTTTTTGTAAAGCAAAAATAGGCAATTCGGCTCTTTATGACAGGAAGCTTTTCACCTACAACAACTTTTCGCTCCTTTTTTACCTTTGCAAAAAAAAAGCTGTGTCGCTTCTTATCATTGATAATTATGATTCCTTCACTTACAACCTGGTTCAGTGCGTGGAACAATCCGGCATCGAAGACTATGTGTTGGCTAAAAATGACCAGCTTGGTACTGTACGACCCGAACAATTTGAGAAGGTACTAATTTCTCCCGGCCCAGGGGTTGTTTCTGAAACCGGGCAGCTTTTCCGGTTTATTGAAAAATATCATAAGGAAAAATCGTTTCTCGGAATTTGTCTTGGCTTTGAAGCTCTTTTGGAATTTTTAGGTGCAAAAATGACTCAGCTTCCCAAACCTATGCATGGCATTAAAAATGAGGGTATCATCCTTCGTGACGATATAATTTTTAGAGATCTTCCCCGGAAGTTCAATATCGGACATTACCATTCGTGGTATGTAAAAGAGGTGGACTTCCCGAAAGAAACACAAATATTGATGAAAGACAGCAACGGGCTGATTATGGCCTTTCGACATAAGAAATACGATTTGCGGGCTGTACAATTTCATCCTGAATCATACATGACCGAATTTGGCTGCCGTATTATAACAAACTGGTTATCATTATGAAAATAAACAACATACACTGTTATATTTTTGTAATACTTATTCTGCTGGGAGGTCTTCCCAAAATGGTCTTCAGCCAGGATTACTCATGGTGGAATACACATCAAAACTGGGATGGTATTACCGCCTGGAACAACTACATGATTTATTCGCCGGCCTATCTCGGCCCCAATGCATTGCCAGTTCCCTTTTCGGAAAAAGGCCGGGTACAAAACAGGACTTTTATCCGCTTTTATGCAGATGTCCATTCACTTCCAGGTGACAAAACAGAGGATATTGGTGGGCGGTTATATATCCCGGTGGTCAGTGGTGTAGTTGCCCTGGAAGCCTGGGGCATTATTCAGGAACACTACCAGATGACTGAAACAGAGGCCATTCGTCGCAGAGTTCGACATCAAAAAGCAGGGGGTTTTGCGGTTGGAGACGCTTATTTTGCTGCTGTGGTCAGATTGCTGAAAGGCAGAAAATTTCCTGACATGGCATTTCGTATCGGCTTGCGGACAGCCTCCGGTAACAAACTGGGAGATGCGCGTTATACAGATTCTCCCGGTTATTTCTTTGATCTCTCTTTGGGAAAAGATCTGACACTCGGAGTAAAAAGCCATCTCCGCCTGTATGGTATGCTGGGATTTTATTCGTGGCAAACAAATCTTACCAACTACCAGCAGGATGATGCCGCAATGTACGGTGTTGGTACAGACTTTCATCTACATAAAAGTATGCTTGGCATAAATCTGGATGGTTACAGCGGTTATTTTGGTAACGACACGCTCATCATTATCAATCCTGAAAAGCCGATAGTTTTTAAGGACCGTCCGCTGGTACTCAGGGCAAAATTTGAACAATGGTTTGGCAGCTGGAAGCTGGGATTGCGTTATCAGGCGGGACTTCACGATTTTCAATATCAGTCGGTACGTTTGGAAATTAGTTATTATCTTTCGGAAGATTTTTTAAAACGCAATAAGAAAGAGAAGCTATAAACATGGGGATGGAAGAGACAAGGAAAAAAATAGTGGAAGCCGGCCTCCGATTAGTAAAGGAGGGGCTGGTGGCACGCAGCTGGGGGAACATCAGCGTACGGGTAGATGAGAAAAACATGCTGATTACCCCAAGTGGTCGTACTTACGAAAGTCTGAAATCCGAAGAAATTGTGCTGATGAACTACCAAACGCTGCGTTACGAAGGAATAATCAAGCCCTCTTCGGAATACCATCTGCATGCAAAGGTTTACAAACAACGAAATGAGATTAATGCTGTCATCCATACCCACCAAATGAATGCTACCACAGTGGCTGTCGCACGGAGAGAGGTTCCTCCGATTATTGACGACATGGTCCAAATTATCGGACCGTCTGTACGGGTATCAAAATATACTCTGGCAGGAACACAGAAATTTGCAAAAAACGCTATTAAAGCGTTACGGGGACGACAAGCCGCACTGCTGGCCAACCATGGCGCTGTATGTGTTGGCCGCAACCTGAAAGAGGCATTTACCGTCTCCGTAGTACTCGAAAAAGCATGTAAGACCTTTATCGAAGCGGAATTTTTGGGTGGCGCCAAAACTATTTCAAAATTCTCAGCAACCATCATGCATCAGGTTTATTTGAAGAAATATTCCAGGCTGGAAGAAAAGAACAGGTGAGATTAGACAAAGTACTCGGCACAACAAAAAGCGGGATACCTTAAAAAAGGGATCCCGCTTTTTCATATTATTTGTAAAGAAATTATTTACATTTCAACACGTGTATTCTCTGATATTTGGCAGCAGCCACATTGGGGCCTTTCACCACATCTTTAAAAGCACTACAAGCGGCTGTTTTTTCGCCCTTGCCCTCATAAGCTTGTCCCAGAGTAAAGTAAGTATCAGATTTTTCGGTAGTTTGCAAGCTCAACGCTTTTTTTGCAGAAGCTATGGCAGGGGCCCATCTTTTCAGGCTTACATTTGCAAGAGCCGTGTAATAATACACATCGGCATTGGCAGCATGATATTTCTTGGCATCAGCCAAATATTCAAGTGCTTTTAGAGGATGCATTCTCTGTAGTTCTTCTGCCCCTGTATTTAGTAATGTATTAAATGTTATATATTTAGCCTTCCTATAAACTTTGGCTGCTTTGGAGCTGGAAGCAGCAAGCTCACCAAGTTTATCAACATTGGCCATCATAGCAGGAATATCTTTTTTCGTCTTTGCCACAAGGCTTTTACCATAATACGCATTATAACAGGTAGCATCTTCCGCTAAAGCATTTTGGTACTGTGCCGAGGCATCAGCCAGTTTCTTCTGTGTCAGAAACATATTTCCCTTGGAGGCATAAACACGGGCAATATAAATATGAGCGTAATTCTTTATTTTCGTATTATTGGTTGTTGTGGCTAAGGCTTTGGCTTTTTTTAATTGAGCAATAGCCTGGTCAAATTCTCTTTTTTTGTAAAAAGAGATTCCATTCCAAAAATAGGAGGTTGTGAGTTGTGATTCTATCTGCGACTGTAGATCAGCAGCATCAGGACCAACCGTCTTGCAAATCTTCAGTGCCTTTTCGTACAGGGTTACAGCGTGTCCGAAAGCCTTAGCCTTGAACTGAGTATTTCCCTGATTAAATATTTCTCCTGCATCGGTAACCGATTGGGCATACAACCCAATTCCAAACATCATGAGCCCCACAAGAAGAGCCGTTTTTACAACTGATTTCATTTTCTTTAGCAATTTTTAATGATAAAAATAAAAAGTGCCGCAAGATAATAAAATCCTGCACTTGACAAATGTTAAATAATTTTAAAGAATTTCTTCAGCGTTTACGAAATTACGGTCCCAATATTTGCATCTTTCGTTTATCTTTGCCCTCCGATAACTATCGGGAAAAAGCCTCCTTAGCTCAGCTGGTAGAGCAGCTCACTCGTAATGAGCAGGTCGTGGGTTCGAGTCCCATGGGAGGCTCTATAAAGAAAACCCGGACATAGCGCCCGGGTTTTCTTTTTTGGCGATATTTGTCGTTATCCTACCTGTTTAACTTTTTTGAACCACCGTTTCATAACTACCTGCCCGGTATATAGCGCATGATACATGGAAGGTACCACAATCAACGTTAGGAAGGTAGCGAAGGTCAGGCCAAAAATTACTGTCCACGACATGGGACCCCAAAATGCGGTGTTATCGCCTCCAAAGAACAGCTGTGGGTTAAAGTTTTTCAGCAGTGTGATAAAGTTAATATTTAGTCCCACGGCCAGTGGAATCAGCCCAAGAACAGTTGTGATAGCGGTAAGCAAAACAGGACGTAACCGTGTTTTTCCGGCTTGCACAATACACTCCATTGCCACATCCATGGGCAGATCATCATTTTCGGCAATACCCATTTCTTTTTTCTTGCGGAGTTTTACCAACCCGATATAATCTATCAGAACAATAGCATTGTTTACCACCACACCGGCCAGCGACACCAAGCCGATGCCGGTCATCAGAACAACAAAATCCATGTGGAAAGTTGCCAGCCCGCCAAACACGCCAATGGTACTCAAAATAACACTGAACATAATGATGGAAGGCTTCACAAAAGAGTTAAACTGGCTAACCAGAATAACCATAATGAGTGCCAGCGCTATCAGCATAGCTTTGGAAAGGAACTTAGCAGCATCGGCCTGCGACTGTTGCTCTCCGGTAAAACTAACCTCATAACCGGCAGGCATAGGATAACCGGCCAGCATTTTTTTCAGCTTTACATTAATTTCGTTGGCGTTGTATCCTTTAATCACATTGGAATGCAGGGTAATCACCCTTTTCCTGTCAATCCTGGTGATAGCACCGTATGTGGAGCCATACTTATAATCGGCAACTGCCGAAATAGGCACTTGAATAATCTTTCCGGAAGATTGTGAACGGAATGTGATACGTTGGTTCATCAGGTCGGAGATGTTATAACGGTATTTGTCTGCCAGCATCATTCGTATTTTGTACTCATCTTCGCCCTGTTTAAAATCGGAAATGTCTTTTCCGAACAGAGCGGTTCGTATGGCATCGCCTATTTGCCCGGTGGAGAGGCCAAAGCGGCGGGCTTTATCACGGTTAATCTTCACCAACAGCTCCGGTTTCCCAACATTCAAATTCATGTCAAGACCTTCGATACCGGGGATATTCTTTCTGTTAATAAGCGCCTTAATACTATCGGTAACCCTAAGTAGTGTGGAAAACTCTTTTCCGCTTATTTCGATATTGATAGGGTAACCCACGGGCGGTCCTTCCCTTTGTTTTTCAAGAGAAATGTTAACGCCCGGATATTTCCCAATCAGCGTATCGGCCAGCCGGCGCATAATAGTAAAGGTGTTGATGCCGTGCCTGTTCTGAAATTCCACAAAGTTTATGGTGATGATGCCTTTGTTGGGCGCACCACCACGGCTGGTAAAGCCTTCGTTCTGCCCCACGGCACCTTTTCCGGTAACGGTCAAAACCGACTTTACAATATTCATATCGGGCTGAATGAGCTGGTAAACTTTTGTCTGAATCACCTGCATTATGGAGTCGGAGACTTTAATATCGGTACTGATTGGCATTTCGGCAATTACATTAATGAGCTTAGGCTCAGAAGTAGGGAAGAAGTCCACTTTGGGTTTGCTTGCAAAATAAAACCAGATGGTTAAAAACATCAAGGCAAAAGTACCTCCAATGATCCAATAAGAGTTGTTTTTACGAATGGCGAAACGGATAAATTTCAGATAAGTTTCCTCCAGCCACACAAGGAAAACTTTCTGGAACCAAATAGCAAGCCGGGAGAGAAAGGCCAGGTTCAGCAAACCCAAAATAGTTGCTGCTACTAGCAAAGAGCCCAAAACATTCCATTTGGCTATAAAAGAAACAATGGCTAAAGCAATAAAAATAGCGGCGAGACGCAGGCTTCTTTTCATGTTGGGTAAGGAGTTGTTGTCGCCCGGTTTGTAGAAATCCACAAAGATAACCGGGACAATCACCAGCGCGTTGAAAAGCGAAGCCGTGAGTACGATAATCAACGTTATGGGAAGAAATTTCATAAACTCGCCAATAATACTGTGCCAGAATACCAGTGGCAGAAAAGCCGCCAGCGTAGTGGCCGTTGAAGAAATAATGGGCATGGCCACTTCGCCCACGCCTTGTCGTGCTGCCTCTTTTACAGGATAGCCCCGCTGCACAAACCGGTATATATTTTCGGTAACCACAATGGCATTGTCCACCAACATGCCGAGGGCAAGAATCAGTGCAAAAAGAACCATCATATTAATTTTGAAATGGGCAATGCCCATCACCATAAAAGCCATAAGCATCGACATGGGAATGGAAAAGCCCACAATAAGCGAGTTGCGTGTACCTAAAAACAGGAAAAGAATAGCTACAACAAAGATTATCCCCATAATAATACTGTTCTCCAGGTTGTTAATCTGTTTTTTCACCTGGTCCGACTGGTCGTTGGTAATGGTGATTTTCAGGTTGTCGGGGATAAGTTTTGATTTCCGTGCATCCTTCAGAATCTGAAAAACCTGGGAAGTGGTGGAGAGAAGATTTTCTCCACTTTTTTTCACAACCTGCAAGGTAACGACCGGCTGTTTGTCGAGATGCGAATAACTGTCGCGTTCTTTAAAACCGTATTTTACCGTGGCAATGTCGCGCATATAGACAATATGGCCTTTATCGCGTTTTACAATAATATTGGCAATTTGCGCTGGGTTTTTGAATTCGCCAATAATCCGGACAGCACGATCTATCTTTCCAATTTTGGCTTCTCCGCCGGAGATAGACATGTTCTCAAATTTCACAGCATTTTCCACATCGGTGAAACTCACCTGCATAGCGGCCATTTTGAAAGGGTTCAGAAAAATCTTCACTTCACGGTCGGTGATTCCGGTGATGTTAACTTTGGAAACTTCGTAAATGGACTCAAACTCATCTTTCAAATCGTTGGCAAATCCTTTCAGCTCGCTCAGGCTGAAATTTCCGGAAAGGTTCACATTGATAACCGGGAATTCGGAGATGTCAATATCGGTAACCTGCGGGTCACTCGGCATGTCGTCGGGCAAGTCTTTTTTTGCCTTATCCACCGCGTCTTTTATGTCGTCAAGGGCTTTGCGTATATCCACGTTGGTATGAAATTCCACAAAAATACTGGAGGCATCCTGCGAAGAAATAGAGGTCATTTTTTTAATACCCTTTACCGACTCAAGTTGTTTTTCCAACGGACGGGTAACCAGATTTTCCATATCCACGGGCGGGTTTCCGGGGTAAATGGTCTGCACCATCACCGTAGGGATTTTAATGTCGGGAAACAGCTCCTTGGGCAACGCCACATACGCAACAAATCCGAAAATTATGGTAATAATGGTAAAAAGATAGACCGTATTCTTATTGTTGAGCGCCCAGGTGGAGAGTTTAAAATCCCGTATAACCTTATCTGTATTTTCTTTCTTTGTATTCATGCTTCACTGTTTAAAAAAGCTTTAAGTTTTGATTTTTGCTTCAACAGAAAACTATTTCTGAATGTTTAAAACAGAACCGTTTGTTACGTTGTTATATCCTTGAGTAATAATTGTTTCTCCCGCTTTCAGGCCACCTATCACTTCCGTTTTCTTTTTAAACGATTTCCCTGTTTTCACATAACGTTTTCGGGCAATGTTCTGACCATCTTCTGTGGTAGCCACATACAGGTAATAGCCCTGAATGTCTTCACGAACGATAAAGGATGGAACCACAATAGCCTTTGGATTGGTATAATCTTTAATCCGTATAATGGCCAACAGATTAGGTTTCAGCAACTGTTTCGGATTATTTATTTTAAGCTGAAGTTTAAAAGTCCGGCTCTGTTTGTTGATGACCTTACCGATACGATAGACCTTTTTATTCATAACTATGGAGGGAAAAGCCGGAAATCGAACCTCAACGGCATCTCCTTCGTGAATAATGGGTAGATAAGCTTCCGAAATCTGCGCATTCACATAAAGCCGGTTCAGGTTTACCACATGAAAAAATCGTTGACCCGGAATGGCCATCTCACCCACTTTCAAATCGATGGCATCCACATATCCATCGATGGGCGATTTTATAAACGAACGTTGGTATTGCGTTTGCAGGGTACTGAGTTTGTTCCGGAGACTTTCATAATTTGTTTTAGCTTGCAGGTATTGCAGTTCGGAACCAATCTGTTTTTCCCATAGCGATTTCTGCTTTTTGTAAGTGTAGGATGCAAGCCCCAGCGAAGTTTTCAGCTCCCTGATGTTATCCTGCATAATATCGGAATTGAGTTGTGCCAGCAGTTGACCTTTTTTAACACGGTCTCCGGCTTTCACAAAGATTTTTTCAATCTGTCCGTTTACTTCCGGACTTACGTAAGCTTCATTAACGCTCTCTATTTCGGCAGAAGCATCGAAATAATGATTAAAAACAGCTGGTTGCAACTTACGGACATTCACTGTAACTTTGCGTCCGGTCGTTATCTCCTTGTCTTTGTTTTTTTTATTTAATTTTTGCTGTAGCCTGTCAATTTTTTTATTGATGGCGACCACCTGTTTTTGGTAATTAATTATTTGTTGTTCCGTTTTAGATTTGTTCTCATTTCCGCACGAAGCCAAAAGGAAGAGCAGAGTTACGAGGAAAAGGCTGAGGTTTTTCATATTATTTTGCTAATTTTAATTGTTCAAGATTATTATTTAAATATTCCATTCCCTTTGGGGTTAGGATGCCATGCAAATGGTATAAAAACATTTCTTTTGAAAACTCGTGAGAGTATATCTCTTCCTGGCTAAACAGGTCGCTTTCGTACAGGCTCTCGATACGCAAAACGTTGAGCTTGGCAATAATTTCTTCGTTAAGCTCTTTACGATAAAAGCCTTCCTGTTTTCCTTTTATCAGATTGTTCAGAGTAGTCTCCAATATTTTTGTGCGTTTTATGCGCTTAAGTCTGAAATAGCTTTCAGGATAATATTTTTTTAAGTCAAATTCGAGCGATGGATTGTATTCTTTCAACATTTGAAGATGAAAGCGAAAGACTTTGAACATCTCCTGCAAGGCATTTTCCGAATTGCTTTTTTGTTCCTGCAAACGGAGATCGTTATATATTACCTCCTGCTCAACAACCGCATTCACGAGATGCTGCTTATCCGAAAAATATTCATAAAGCGTTTTTTTTGAGATACCTAGTTCATGGGCAACATCGTCCATAGTAATACTTTTAATACCGTATTTCTTATAGAGTTGTGCCACTTTGCGGATGATATCCTCATTTTTTGTGTTCATGGTTATTGTGCTTTTGTTAAGAGAATTTCAAGTTTTTCAGCCGATTTCAGCAGGTTGAGTCCAGCGGTGATAAAGTCACTTTCAGCATTGAGAAACTGGTTGTGTGTGTTTAACAAATCGAGGCTTGAAGCCATTCCATGGGTGTATTTTTCGGTTGTTTTCCTATAAATTTTCTCCGCCACCTTACGATTTTTCAGTTTGTTCCGGTAAACACTCAAAGAGTTATAATAGTCATTTCTGGTTGTCTGGTATTGGATACCAAGCTGTGAGGCCGTTTGGCGCGCCAGAACCTGTGCCTGCTCATAGGCAATTTTAGCCTGTTTTAGTTTAGCTATCCGTTCGCCACTGGACAAAATGGGAATACTCATGGTAATTCCGTAAGAGGCGCTCTGGTACCAGGCCCCACTTGCAAAAAAATTCCAAGTATCGCGCTGTGCCTGCGTTTGATAGTTTAGGATGGCATTGATAGAGGGAACAAAAGCCACTTTTGCAAGTTTCACCTGTAAATCCAGTAATTCTTTGCTCTTAATTACAGATTGAAAATCGATATTCTCACTCAGGTTAAAAGAGTGTGACAATAACGGGTCTTGTGTTTTTATGTGAATAAGTTGCGACAACGTTTGGGTAAGTACCACGCTGTCATTTTCTCCCAAACCCAGATAAAATTTCAGGAAAGCCTGTGCAATGCCATATTGATTTCTCAGAAAAGTATTGGAAGCCTGCAAGTTTGCAACCAGCAGGTTCAACTGGTCAACATCCACATCATCAGCCATGCCGGCCTTATAAACCTGTTGTGTTTCTTTGGCAAGTTTTTGGGTAATACGAAGTGTCGAATCAATGATCCGCACACTTTCAGCAGCCGACAATACATTAAAATAAGCATCGGCAACCTGTTCTTTAACTGCCAGTTTATTTTTAAAAAACTCTTTGTCGGTGCGTTCCAAAGATACCCGTGCAGCTTTCAGGCCAATGAAATAACGCCCATCAAATATCAGCTGCCTAAGGCTTCCACTCAGATCGGCGTTATATCTTGTTCCAAATTGTACCGCAATATCCTGACCAGGCCTTCCGGCCACATCCCCCGGCAGGATAAAGACCGGACGGGCAATGTTGTCATTGTAATGAATAGCAGCGTTTACCTGTGGAAGTCCCTGTGCCAACGCTTCTTTAATCTTCTGTTTGGCAATTTCAAGGTCCTTCCCCGAATTAATTACACCATAATTATGCACCATGGAATAATCCACGGCCTGCTTTAATGAGAAATGTCTCACTTTACGTGGAGGCTGCGACAAAGTGCTCGTTACCTGTGCATTTAAAATGCCACCACCAGCCAAAAGCAGAAAAAGCAAAAAACTTAACTTTTTTATTTTCATAACCTCTGTTCTTTTCATTTGAGGCTGCAAATATATAAAAAATAAACTTTGGAAACTATTTTTACAAAAATAGTTTCCAATAATTAAGAAATTAAACTTTTTGAGCAGGGGGGGGCACTAAGGGCAATGTCATTAAGTTAAGAACTATTCGTCATTGCGATGAGCATTGGGCTTGCCTGCAGGCGGGGCGAAGAAGCAATCTCTTTTGTAAGAGAACTGATTATCAAAGAGAGAGAGTGCTTCGCCGCATCACGACTCAGGCGTGGGCAGCACACACACATTCCTGCCAAATTTCCTCGCAACGACGTGTAATTAATTTAGTTGGTCCTTAACTTAATAACATTGGGCCTAAGGGTTCTAGTTTGCCTTGGTGTTCAGTGGCTTGGCGCTCTCCTGACAGGCAGCTCCAAAACTTTTAGTCATAACTTTCAGCAAAGAATCTACAGATGCATTTTTGCTGTAAAGCCCCAGACCGGCAGGCCAGCTTCCATACATGGCGTTGGGCAGCACAATGTATTTCTTTCCAAACCGATTCCGCAAAGCCGCCATTTTTTGGTTACGTTGAGGATATTTTTCAGAGGCTTTGTAAAAATCACCCAGATTATCACCAGCCAGCAGAACGATGTCGTATCTTTTGGAAATCATCTGCCTGCGTGGCTCTTTGTTTCTGGTGGTTGTTTTCAGATAAATATGCAGGCTGTCGGCTTGTGGAAAGTCAAATTTCTGTAAATTTTTCAATGTGGCAGCTTTTAACTTTTCACTTCGGTTAGTAACATAGAAAATGTGAAACCCAAGCGAATCGGCATATTTCAAAAAGGAAAGAGCTCCCGGAACGGGTTTAGCCGCAGCCTGTCTGACCCAGGCATCCCAACACTTCGGAAAAGGACTGTTCTTTTCGATGGTAAATGCCTGATAAGGACTGTTGTTCAGTACGGTCTCATCAATATCAAGCACCACTGCCATATTTTTCTTTTTTGGAAATTCCTGACGCAACTGAGTTACACGCTCTTTGGCCACATTATAAGCCTGATAGCACAATGCCTGATATTCGGCAGCGTAATAATTGTATAAAGTTGCCATAAGCAACGCGTTATCGGCGGGTTTATAAACCTGCTTTTGCTGTTGAACATTGGAGCATGAGAGCAATGCCACTGACAGCAATACTAAAAGAAACGTTTTTATTTTCATAGCTTTCAATTTATTTTGCAAAGGGAATCAAAATTATTGGATTTTGAAAGTATTTTAACATTGTTCTTATTTTAATATGGAACCACGATGGAAATCTACCTGCTACAAGGCCTGCCGTTAGGGTAAATAGGTTGCTTCTTCCCTCGCTTGAAGCGAGGTCATCGCAATGACACGGCTCTGTTACAAAACCGAAAGAAAAACGGTTTCAAATACAAAAACCTCGTCTTTGCGAACACGCCACACGGAATAATTTCGCTTTGATAAAACATTGTGGCGTGTGAAGTAATCTCCCAGCCATGTTGCCGGATATTGAAAAGGCGCAAGCGAATGCTTGTGCCAGAGACGGAATTTTCTTTATTTTTGTTGCGGCTTTCAAAGCCTGGAATGAATTTACAAACCGTTTAAAAACAAAATATTATGGCATTTAACATCAGAAACAAAAACTTTGTGAAGCTTCTGGATTTTACTCCGAAAGAGATGAAATTTATGCTGGATTTGGCTGTCGATTTGAAAAAGGCAAAATATGCCGGTACCGAACAGCAAAAACTGAAAGGAAAAAATATTGCTTTGATTTTTGAAAAGGCATCCACACGCACACGTTGTGCTTTTCAAGCAGCGGCTTACGACCAGGGTGCTCATATCACCTACCTCGGCCCCACCGGTTCGCAAATGGGAAAAAAGGAGACCATGAAAGATACAGCCCGCGTATTGGGCCGCATGTATGACGGCATCGAATACCGCGGATTTGGTCAGGAGATAGTGGAAGAACTGGGAAAATATGCCGGTGTACCGGTGTGGAACGGTCTGACAACCGAATTTCATCCTACGCAGGTGATGGCAGATCTCCTCACCATGATGGAGCACGTGGACAAACCCCTCCACAAAGTATCGTTTGCTTATTGTGGGGATGCCCGCAACAATATGGGAAATTCGCTGATGGTGGGTGCCGCCATGATGGGTATGGATTTCCGTGCCGTGGCTCCCAAAGCTTACTGGCCGGAAGAAAGTCTGGTGGAAACCTGTCGTGAGATTGCCAAAGAAACCGATGCCACGATTACATTGACCGAAAATGTGGAAAAAGGTGTCAAAGGCGTCGATTATCTTTATACAGATGTATGGGTTTCCATGGGTGAGCCCGATAAAGTGTGGGAAGAGCGTATCAAGAGGCTACTGCCCTATCAGGTGAATATGGATATGGTAAAGAAAACAGGTAACCCCAAAGTAAAATTTCTGCACTGCCTTCCTGCTTTCCACAACACAGACACCGTTATAGGAAAAGAGATTTATGAAAAATACGGCGTTGAAGCCATGGAGGTTACCGATGAGGTTTTTGAGTCGAAACATTCGGTGGTTTTTGATGAAGCCGAAAACCGTTTGCATACCATCAAAGCCATTATGGTGGCTACGCTGGGGGAATAAATTCTGAAAGTACGGATGCTTTCAGTGGAAAACATTGGAAAATAAAAAAGGCCTGCTGGAAAAGCAGGCCTTTTTTATTTTATCGAACTTCCTCTTAACGTAATTTCAGGGAAGCATGACCAATCGAATTTTGTCCCTCAAAAACATCCACCTTGTAGATACCTGGTTTCAATTTCAGTGTAGAACGACGCGACCATGACAAGCACACATCCATTGACTGATTCTGATAGTTAATCTCTTTTTTAGCACTGTATTGCAACCGTTTACCGTTGTACATGAACGAGTATTCTTCATTGTCGCTGACAACAAGAATTTTCTTGTTGGGTTTGGCAATACGCACATAAATTGTACGCGTACCTTCTTTAGAAATATTATTTTGTGCAATGGTGAAGCATACTTTAATTCTGCTTACTCTTCTCACCTTATCAGTTTTCCGCTCGCGTCCCGCACCGGTAACATGAACAGCCTCAACTTTATAACTGTATGTACGCAGAATAGCGGCCTGTTCCACCTTCCCGCTAAGTTCCTTTTTCTCTGTTA
>CAYYOW010000019.1:0-29411 GCA_964473395.1 uncultured Lentimicrobiaceae bacterium
CGTCATCTTTTGTCAGCTGGACATTCCCATCATCTGTTCCAACCCAGATAACACCTTTTTTTACAGGACTTGGGCCGATGGCTGTAATGGTGGTATAATTTTCAGCACCGGTAGCATCGAAAGTAAGGCCGCCACTTTGCGCTTGTTTTTGTTTGGCTGTGTCGTTGGTGGTCAGGTCGGGTGAAATGATTTCCCAGCTGTTTCCGTGGTCGGTTGTGTGAAACAGGAACTGGCCTCCAAAATATAGGCCGCTTTTGTCAAAAGGATCAGCGGAAATGCCTGTGTTCCAGTTACAACGTAAGAACTTTCCATCCGGAAGTATCGGCCGAATACCTTTGGAATACCCAGTTTTCAGGTTTACACGGCCTATATTTCCTCTCTGCCACATGGCATAGGTATAGTTGTTGTTGGAATGGTCGGGAACCACATCGAAACCATCGCCACCCATGAGGTTTTGCCAGTATGTATTGATAATGCCACCGCGTGCCCACACGTAACCAGGTCCGCGCCAGGAGCCATTGTCCTGCATTCCGCCATACACATGATAAGGCAGGTCGTTGTCCACGTTGACATGATAAAACTGTCCGACGGGCAGATTTTGCACATAACGCCATGTTTTTCCCTGGTCGTAAGTAATGGCTAGCCCACCATCATTGCCATCCATCATAAACTTCGGGTTCACCGGAGAGATCCACCATGAGTGATGATCGGGATGAATGTTGCGGCCAATAAGCCGATGGAAAGTTTTGCCACCATCGATACTGCTGTTTACGCGGGTAAAAAGTGTATAAACATTATTTTCATTTTTTGGGTTTACATAAATATTTGAGAAATAGAATGGCCGGCCTCCGATATTTTTGGTAGAACGAAGTTTCCATGTTTTGCCTCCATCATCGGAACGGTAAAGGCCGTTCTTTTTCGATTCCACGAGTGCATATACCACCTTTGGATTACTGGCGGCAACGGCAATGCCGATGCGGCCAAGGTTCCCTTTGGGTAAGCCATCTTTGGCTGTTATTTTTGTAAAATGGTCACCACCATCGTAAGTAACATACAATCCTGAGCCGGGGCCTCCCGATTTGAAATACCAGGGCCAGCGACGGTATTGCCACATGGCTACAAATAATTTCTTCGGATTAGAAGGATCCATTACCATATCGGCTACTCCGGTTTGGTTGTTTACATAAAGAATTTTCTTCCAGGTTTTTCCTCCGTCTTCTGTACGATACAATCCCCTGTGAATGCTGGCGCCCCAAGGTGAACCAATGGCGCCCACATATACCACGTTGCTGTTGTCGGGACTGACAATGATGCGGTAGATATTCCGGGTTTTTTCCAGCCCCATAAGCTTCCATGTGTCGCCACCATCCAGCGAGCGGTAAAGTCCGTAGCCGGACGATAAACTGTTACGCGGGTCGCCCTCTCCTGTGCCCACCCAGATAATATCAGGATTGTGCTGGTCGATGGCGATGGATCCGATAGACATGACTTTTTGTTTATCGAAAACCGGTTTCCACGAAATTCCCCGGTCGGTGGAACGCCACAAGCCTCCTGATGCAGTACCTACGAACATGATGCGCGGATCTTTTTGGTTGACATCAATAGCCGTTACCCGACCGCTCATACCAGCCGGACCTATATTCCGGAATTTTAATCCGTTAAATTTAGATAAATCAAGTTGTTGTGCTGTGAGAGAAAAAGAAAACAGCATATACAACAACAGCGAAAAGCTAATCGTAAATTTTTTCATTTTTCATTATATTTAATTGATTTATAGTGTTATAATAAAGATGGTTTTTTGTTTTCTACGGAATGAGCATCGATGCTGAATCCATGAGAGGCTTAATTTCCTTAATCCATGAAAGGTTTCTTTGCTGGCCGTTAGCCTGCTTCATTATTTTGAGTTTAATGCTTGCCATATTCTGCTATAAAGATAAAAAAACATAGATATTCGATAAAGCACTGTACTTAGGGTTTCTACAAAAGAACTTGGACTATTTTAGGTTTGGGATAACCACTGTATCATGTTTACTATTGTGCCAGATTAAATCGCAGGGTAAAGCCACCGCTGGTAGTGGCATTGGCCAACTGCGATGAGATGTAAGGCGCATTTTTGTTCATGTTGAAATAGGCTCTGAACTGCAAGCTTTGGCTGAGGTTGTAGTCGGCCGAGAAATTGAGCGTAAACTGTTTGGATCCTGCCGAAATCTGGTTGGTACTTTCGTCAATACGCCGCAAGATAGTTTTGTTATCGCGAATACCAACATCCAGCTTCAGGTTGAGGTCTGTATTATATTTTCTGCTTTTACCACCCATAAAATTCCCCACTGAAAATTTCAGTCCTTTTATCCGGTAGCTCAAGCCTATCACAATCTCCTTACTGTCAATTTCCGTGAGCTGGTTATTCACAAAACTCATAACCACATTTCGTGATTTCTTGTATTCAAGTCTTCCTCCAAAGCTGTTCTTCATGGTAAAATCAATACCAATCAACGGGCTGTATTGCTCTATGAACGACACAATACCTATGTCGTATTGGTTAATGAAGTTATTACTGTTGTCGAAGGTTTTACCGGGATTCTCCGGGTCGTAAATCACGTTGGTTTTCCAGGCATTAATACTTAGCAACGAGCGATAGCTATGGCTGATGTTGAATCCTCTGAAAATATTACTTATAGCTTTGATATTTGTCAGACCACTAAAAGTTATCCGCCAGTTAGGCAGCGGAAAACCTGGGAATGGGTTGGAAATACCAATCTTTCCCACATTTTCTCCGGAGTAGGCTGCCAGGAACGAATAGTACATCACCTGTTGCTGGTTTGGGCTATATCCCAGCGGGAAGTCGGCCCGGGCAAGACTGTCGTAAACATATTGCCCTGACCAGTCGGGGTTGTTCCTGGCGAGTCGCTCGGCGACCTCTTTCCGGTTGGCTTTGAACCGTTCAAAAGTTGCAGAGAAATTGTCTTTATTGCTTTTCTCGAAAGAGGTGGCAATAAAAGGGTAGGAGACGCTGAAATTACCGGCTTCCTGTGGCGTATAATTCACAAAGTCGTTGGCTGATGGGTCGAAACGATAATAAGAGGTATAATTCTTTGAGAAAACCCGGTCACCATCAAAGTCAATTTTTACAAAATTCAGGATATTGGTATTGATTTTGTACGACATATGCTCCGTGAGTTTGGTGATGTATGCCTGGTTTAGGATAGTGTCGTAGGTAATCCATCCATTTTGGGCAGCTTTCCGGCGAATGTCTTTTTGACTGCCGAGTACGAAACCCATGCCCGGAGCTCCGCTGTTCACATTGATGCCAACGACATCTGGTACCGGAACAAATCCGGGAAGTTGCATACCATCGGAACGCCGGTAAACAAAGTTCACCCTTTTCACCAGCATCAAAAAGCGTAAAGCCATATTCCTGATGGATTTGCCCATCCCCGGGCCTTTTCTCTTCGCACTGTCTTTTCTAGTTGTTGGTTTGTTTTGTTGCCTAAAACCCATCCTGACCTGTGGTCTGCCTCTCCGGTTTTGTCGGTTCAGTTTCTTAAGGTAGGGAATTTTATTGTACAAAGTATTAAAATCGGCGCTGGCATTAAATTGAATATTTCTGGCATTTTCTACCGTATTTCCAAACCGCTGCTGAATGGCAACCGGTGATGCGTTCCAGTTGTATTGTACCTGATAGCTTGCCGAGCTGTTAAGCCAGTTTGTTAGCGGGAGTTTGGAAAACGGTAGCCGGTAAGTTACTTTTATCGACTGATTGAAATTTTGCAGTGTCCCCATACTCAAAATTTGATCCCATACCTCTCGTTTATACTCTGCCCATTCCCGTGTGCGTTTATCCGGATATATCTGTGGCTCACGGATATATGCTTTGGCTCCAGCTACGTAATCCAGTGAAAGCGAACGCGAGAAGTCATATTTGAAAGAGTAATCCCTGTTGTATTTCCAATCGCGTTTATAGGTGGGCCTGGTGATGATGTCGCCAAAACTTTTGTCGCGATACAGGCGGTTGTTGAATATCCTGTCCATGCCAAAGCGGAACGAGAAACTTTTAGGCCACAAATAAATATTGAAATCCCGAATCCACCTTAACCACGGGGACGAAACACTTTTGCTTTTGGCAAAGGGTCTGAAATTCTTAGGCCTGGTACTATAATTATAGCCTAACCCTCCCTGATAAGTTTTCAGCCGCTCGGCAGCAATATCAATATTTCGATGATAAATTTGTGAGTAAGCAAAAGAAAAGTTGAAGTTTGCTAAATCGTAAATCTGTGGTTTTCTATTTCTGTTTTTCCCAGTGATTGTACGTTCTTTACGCAAGTTCATAATGTTGAAGTTCGTACGCCGCGTGTAGTCAATGGTCATCTCTTTTAAAGAATCGCGTTGAGCCTTTAGCGCGAATGTATTCAGGTCGTCTTTCAGCTTGGTATCCGGATTTAACGGATTGTATTTGGGTGTGTTAATACTTTTTCCGTAATCAAAATGGACGGGTATTTTCAGCCCAATCTTTTTGGGAAGTAACTTGCCGAGATCCAAATCTGTAGCAATGGTGTAGTTTACAATGTTGTCCTGTGATATGACATTCAGTTTTTGATCGAGACTTCCAAAGCCGGCAGAAGTGTAAGCACCATTGACCATTACGCGACCAAAATCGGAAAGGTTGGCTTCAAATCTTCCAGTACCGGCCCACCCGGGTTTTTTATTAAAATCTGTAAGACGTAATTCGTCTACCCAAATGATGGCATCTTTCTTTTGTCCGTCATCGTTCAGGTTAGTACCTTTCTGTTTGGGATTTCGTACGCCTATCAAAATTCCCTTCACATCGCTGAAACTAGGGTTTCCCACCACGGTAATTTTGTTTTGGCCATCGTAAGTAACAAATGGCGTGTTTAAGTTGACATCCGAGTTGGGATCTCGCATGGCCACGTTACGTTCCTGTTTTGCTTTAACCAGTTTATCCAGTACCAGTACCATCTGGTTTTGTTCAGGCCAGATGGCGTTGGGGTCGGCAGAGGATGTGTACCAGGGAGTAAACTTCAGCGGCATTTCGTATTCGTAATAATTTTGCGTAAAATCAGACCCAATACGAATGAAAACCGTCAGATCCCCATCTTTCAGGTTTTCGTTGGCCAGCAACTTTTCCGCATGCACATACATCTTTATCTTTTTGTACTGCCGGAAGTCGAAACTTGTGTTCTTGTAAGCGCCGCGCGCATCGCCGTCTTTCAGATTGGCCACGGTAAACTGTAGCGATTGCTCGTTGAGCCTTACGTAGTTGGTTGTTCCAAAGTTTACTTCTCTTTTAACACCGGGAGGGATGACATAAGGAATGGGTGTCCGGTTGGAGTTTTCCTCCACGTTGACGGTAGAAATAACAAATTTGGTTTTGTTGCCAGCATCACCAGGCAGATATTCCCCCTGAGCCAGTAAAGAATGCATGTAGTTCCTCCATTCTCCTCTCACCAGCCCAAAGGTGGCAAACCGGCATATAATCGGCTTGGAGAAGCCTTTCATGAACACGCGCATAAAGCGGATAGACTGGAAGTTGTCGATATTTCCCACTACCTTGGTAGGCAACTGTATTGGCACTTTAAACTGGTACCATTTCACACTGGTCACGTTACCATTAGGAAGGCGAATGTTCCCGGCTTCGTGTATGTCAGTAATATAATTTTTTCCAACCTTCATTTGTGTTGGGTCAAGATTAATCCGGTACTGGAAATAGCGTTCCGACTCACTAAGGGTGTTGTCGTGGTTAAGGTCTTCCTGGTTGGGCAGATTGGTAGCACTGGTATTGTATGATTCCGGGTTTTCAGCATTGGTAGGAGAGTTCCCTTCCGAATTGTTGTAATTTTGGTATCGTTCCGATACACTTGAGTATTTTGGATTGTTGTCGTAATCTGTGCCGCGGTAAAAGTGATAATCGTCTGCCGAAGGGTCTTTCTCGGCTTTCTTATAGGCTTTGGAGCCGGTGCCGTAACGCTCGTTGATAATTTTCAGGAAGTTGTTTTTGAAAAAAGAATCCTCAGCCTTATCTCCCAGTCCATCGTAACCAACATCCTGAAACTTTCGTGATCCGGGTATGTTGCTAAACGATTCTACCAGAGCCTGTTTTGTGGGCACACGTCCCCATAGGGTAGTATCCACATCCTTGACTACTGCAGAAGAGGGAAGTCCGTTTTCGTAACTTTTCCGACCATCGCGTAAAAGGTCTTCCGACACATCGCCCAAGTCAATATACAATTGTCCGCTGTTATTCGGGTCTTCCGTAAACGGATCCATCAACCAGAATTCGACATACTGGATATTAGCTGCTTGGAAGTCAGTTGTCTCCAGGCTACGCATAACCCCTCCCCAGCGCGTGTCGGGGCGTGCCAGACTACCATCGGAATGCATGCCGGCAGAGTATGGTGTAGGCTTTACATCGTAGTTATACGGGCCTCTTTCCGAAGGATAAAATGCCAGGTTCAGTACTGGAATATTGGTGATGGTTCCGTTGGGAATATCTCTGTTGGGGAAAACTTCCGTTTCCAGAACCTGGCGTGTTGAGTTTTTGGAAATCTCATCTTTTGAAATATTCGGCGGACGATAGATGCCTCGCGTATCGTAAAAAATGGTGGGGTCAATCACGTACCAGGCAAATTTAGCTCTGTTTTTTCCATAGTCAAGGCCACTGGGAGAGTATGCTTCCGGAAATAGGTTGGGTTGTCCCTGCGGCGTACTGGCTAAAAACCATGAGCTTACATTCATAAGGTCGATGGTTGATTTGGCCCCTTCAAAATCATCGATATAGCTGGTTCCGGATTTCCCCACTGTTTTGGAATGACCGGGTAAGAACTGAGCCATTTCGGCATTAAAATTAATTTTGGAAGCAATATTGGGATTGGTTCCCGGCAGGCTGGCAAAAATCTTAGAAAGCCATCGCGAATTTTTACTGTAAGCCATGTCGAGGCCCCAAATGGTGTTGGAAATGGGGTCTTCACCGTAATTTACTTTTTGCGTCAACGGTCGTTCATGAAGATTTAAAATCGTCCCGCCAAAATGTAGGTATTTGCTGAATTCGTGGTCAATATGAATCCCCATCATTCGCTTTTGTTGCAAGTTGAACATGGAGTTGTTTTCCAGTGAAACATGAATTGGGGTTCCCGAATTCAGGATTCCCTTGTTCAGAATGGTTACGCGACCCAAAGTATAATCCACAGTATAATCTACATTCTCCGTAAGCGGCACACCTCCGGCGGTGACTTTCACCGAGCCGGGAGGGACGTTCATAGCGTTGAGGCTGATGTCAGCACCTGATTGTGATTTGTAATAGCCTTCAATAATGTATTTGTTCTTGTCGGGAAACTGCTCAGCGCCGGTTTTAGTAAGGGTATATAACGAATCAAAAGAATACTTGTTAGCCAGATTGGGATTGTTGGGGAAAACCGAATCGCGAATATATTCGCCGAAAGGTTCCAGCACAGTAAAATACAAACGCCCGTTGCTGGCCTGGAACGTTCCTCCCTGTGTTGCTGCACCATCAATAAAATCGAAAAATCCATCTCCACCGGGAATCGGGTTCAATTGCTGATCTAAGTTATCCAGCCCCAGCACATGAATCAAGGGAACTCCTTTCACATTGGAAGGGCCTTCAGTGAAATAACCAGTCGGGACATCCTGGTTGTTACCTGAATAGAGAATATTCAGGATGAAACCCTGCGACTGCACCTGATAAGCACCAATGGAATAGACGTTTTTCATCATCAGGTTCCACATGGGCATGTGCGTGTTCAGTGTGTTGCTTTTCAGTAGCTTAACAATCAGGTTCTTAGGAGAGGTGATGCCTTGGTCTGAGAATTCTCCTATCTGAAAAACACTGTCGTGTCCAATGACAGTGTATTGAACGGCAACGGCAAGTGCCTGGTCCCTATTTAACGCCGTGTTCAAGGATATGAATCCCAGCTTTTTGTTAACAGTATATTCCGAAGGTTTCAGCCGACGGGCATTTTCGAGTTTTACAAAATCCTGACCGGCAACAAAATAGTTGTTTTTCCCAATGCCCAGTGGGTCACCGGTGAGATAAGTGGATACTGTGTTGATGTTGCGCAACTGTGTAGTATCCATCCGCTGAATAAGGTTGTTGGAGTTGTTGGTTGGAATGGCGCTGTTGGGTATGGGATGGACGTATTTGTTGTAAATCTCTTTTTGTTTTCCTTCAGCCAGATCGGTAAAGGCAATGATGTTGCGATTCTCTTCTGTTGCAGGGCCTATATTGGTGACCCATACTTCTATTTTGGTGATGTTTACATCAGAAGTGATAATTGGTAAAGTACTCAGCGCTTTTTCGTAATGGTCGCGGAAATACTGGCTGAGAAAGAAATGCCGGTTGTCTTCATAATCCAGTGGTGTTAGCTTAAAGCTGTTTTGCTGAGCCCCATTTTGAACGGTGATATTTTTTGTTTCGCTTTGTTGTTGTGAGAAAACAGCCGTAACGGATGTCTTGCCAAACTGTAACTTGGTTTTAATGCCAAACAAACTTTGCGCTCCGGTAATAAGGGTAGAGTTTAGCGGCATACTCACGTTTCCCGCCTGGATACTTTTGATAATGTCATCTTTTCCTCCTTCGTATTTTAATTTCAGCTGGTTCTCAAAATTAAAGGAAGACTCGGTATTGTAAGCGGCTTTAAAGGTGAGTTTTGTCCCTATCTTGGCCGTTATGTTCATCTGTATTTTCTCATTAAAATCGAAATTGGTTGTATGACGCTGCCGCACATCCAGCGATGGGTCATCTCTGAAATTGGAGAGTACACCAAAACTGATTTCTGCAGATCCCTGTGGACGGATGTCGATGGCGTTGCTGCCAAAAATCTGCTCAAAGGCTTTTCCCTTAATATAAAGTTTAGGAATAAGCCGTTTCCCCTTGTCCGTTCCTGCTGTTTGTGCGTTCTGTTGCCAGTATTTCTCAATTCCTTTTTTCATCTCCAGTTTCTGATAGTCCTCAAAATCCAGAGTGGTGGGCGTACGGTATTCAAAATAACCTATCTTGGTAACAAATTCATAGGTATTGGTTTTTGGGTTGTAGATAATTTCCTGTTTTATATTGTCAGGATTTTTAAGAAACAGCGGACTTTGGTTAAGGGTGTCGAGATATGGGTTTCCGGTAACATCCCGGAATGGATAAAGCAGCTGATTGTGAAGGGTATCAGTTAAAGTGCTGTCTGCCGTTTGGGCAAAAACAGAATTCTCTGTCAGCATGGCAACTGCCATAATAGCCAACACGAAAAATAGTTTCCACGAGAAGTAAAAATCGTTGTCCCTCAACTTATCTTTTTTAGCTAACGTGAGCCTGTAAAGGCACTTTTGTATCTATAAGTTTTTTAAAGCTTCTTTTATCAATGCCTCAACACTGTCAAAACCAGACTGTTTTAAGACCCTATCCAGTACTTTTGAGGCAGTAGTTTTGTTAAAACCAAGGATTAACAATCCTGATAACGCTTCATTTTTCATTGTATTGTGGGAAATCCCAACTTTATCGGGGAAGAACTCCTGTTTTTGCAGTTTGTCTTTTAAATCAACCACAATACGCTGGGCTGTTTTTGCACCGATACCTTTAACGCTTTGCAAAATAGATGCATCACCTTCCGAAATAGCATTATATGCCTCTTGCGTTGTTAGCGACGAAAGTACCAGCCGGGCGGTGTTGGCGCCCACTCCCGAAACAGAAATCAGTGCCCTGAACAGAAATCGTTCGGTTTCATCGGCAAAACCATAAAGAATCTGTGCATCTTCACGAACCACAAAATGAACATAAAGTTTTATGGATTCCGCATCTTTAATTTTCTCAAAAGTATTGAGTGAAATGTTAATCAGGTAACCTATTCCATGACTGTCGATGATGACATAGGTTGGGTTTTTCTCCACTAATTTCCCGCTAAAATATTCGTACATGCTGTTGTTGGGTTTTGTTTGCGAAATCAACTTAAAAAACAAAAATACAATTTATCCTTTATGATGAACAGGAGAAAGCTTTTATTTCACAAACCTGCAACCATCTGTTTTGTTACTTTTGCAAAAATTTTCATTATGGACGAACAAAAACTTACCAGCATAGCCGAACTGGGCGAATTCGGGCTGATTGACCATCTTACAAAAGACATAAAACTAACACAAAAATCTACAATTGCCGGCATAGGTGACGATGCTGCCGTTATTGATACTGGTGGTGAAAAATATACGCTCGTATCCACTGATTTGCTCATCGAAGGAGTTCATTTCGACATGGCTTATACCCCATTAATGCATTTGGGATATAAATCAGCCATTGTTAACTTTTCGGATATGGCCGCTATGAATGGTGTTCCGCATCAAATTGTCGTGGGACTTGGCATCTCATCCAAATATACGCTGGAAGCCCTGGAGGAATTTTATGCCGGTATCAAAAAGGCTTGTGAACTTTATAATGTTGATTTTGTAGGTGGCGATACCAGCAGCAGCGTGCACGGACTGTTTATTTCCGTAACGGTGATAGGTGAGGTGGAGAAAGACAAAATTACTTATCGTAAAGGAGCAAAGCCAGCTGATATACTGTGTGTTACCGGCGACTTGGGTGGCGCTTACATTGGATTGCTTTTGCTGGAGCGTGAAAAAAAGGTTTTTCAGGCTAACCCCGATATGCAGCCTGAAATGGGAGGAAAAGAGTATATTCTGGAAAGACAGCTAAAACCGGAAGCCCGTACTGACATGGTGAAAAAATTGAAAGAAAAAGGTGTTGTTCCTACAGCCATGATAGATATTTCCGATGGACTGGCTTCCGAAGCATTGCATATTGCCAAATCTTCCGGCACCGGCGTAGTAATTTATGAAGAAAAAATTCCCATCGACCAAAATACTTTCGATACAGCCCGTGAATTCGGCTTAATTCCGTCGCTGGCGGCTTTGAACGGGGGTGAAGATTATGAGCTACTCTTTACGATAGCACAAAAAGATTACGAAAAGATAAAGGATATGTCAGGGGTCAGTATTATCGGTTACACGTCAGAAGTTGCGGAAGGGAACCGCTTGATAACTCCCGATAACCAGTCGGTTGAACTAAAAGCGCAGGGCTGGGATGCGTTGAAAAAATAAAAACAGAACTAGTGCTTCTTGTTTTTTGTCGGTGAGATTGCCTTCCTGATACAAATCAAAAGATTTTATATCTTTGCTTTTATACCATCGATGATGCCACAATGATTTCAACGTACACATTTGTCTCCGTGTCATTTAGTGAATTTAAGGCTAAATTTACACATGCGCTTAATACGATTAAATTTAAACCCACACTGGCTTTTGCTTTTTTATCTGTCGAATTTTCTTTTCCTCCTCTTGTGGATATGTTTAAGGAACAGCAGATTACCTTATTTGGGAGCAGCACCGGAGGAGAGATTTTATTTGACTCGGAGACTAATCATATTGGAGATAAATCTGTTGTCATTGTCCTGACAGATATTCCATTTTCAAGTTTTCAGTTCCATTTTATGAATCGGGGCAAGCTTAATTCTTTTGGACTGGGGCAGGCCCTGGGAAGAAAAATTATGAACTCTTTCGGTCATCCTTCTGCAATTATTTGTAGCAGTGGTATCCTTATGGATGGACAGGCGTTGGTGGAGGGAGTCCTTAGCAAAACGGGAGATAAGTTTGTTATGTTTGGTGGACTTGCCGGGGATGATGCGCTTTTCGAGAAGACTTTTGTTTTTACCGACCACGCCATTACCGATGATGGAGCCATGGTTTTGGTTTTCGACCAGAACAAAATTGAACTGTCAGGGATGACCAGCAGCGGGTGGGTTAGCCTTGGAGCGGAATTTATTGTCGATCGATCTAATGGAAATATTGTTTTTGAAATTAACGGCTTACCTGCACTTGATATGTACATGGATTACCTGAATGTTAAAGAGGATGATCTTCCGGGTATAGGTTTAGAGTATCCTTTTATGGTGAAAAACGGTGATGGAACTTCTGTTTTAAGGGCTGTTACGGGTATTGACAAAGAACAACGCAGCTTGATATTTGCCGGCTCTGTTACACAGGGTTCCACGGTTTCTTTTTCCACTTCTCCCGGCTTTGAGATTATGGAAAACACCCGTGACAAGATTATTTCTTATCATGATAAAAATCTAAAAGCCGATTTGCTGTTGCTGTTTTCCAGTATTGCCCGCCACATTGCTCTGGGGCCGTTGATATCTACCGAAATAAAACTGGCCTCCATAAAATGGAGAAAACCATTGGCAGGCTTTTTTACTTATGGTGAGGTGGGGAACAACGAAAATGGTCATTGCTCTTTTTACAACCAAACTTTTACTCTGGCTTTGATAAGGGAAAAGAGGAAATAAAGCATTATGCAGAAAATTATTCAACAACTGTCCAATCAAATTGCCCGCATAAATGAGGTGGAAGATATCACCAGGCTGAAACTTGAAATGCAGGAAGAGTTAAGCCGGCTGGCCATGGAAGTTGATATTATCGATTTTAAACTTCAACGGGCTTTAAAGGATAAAAATGTTGTTAATTCGCTGCTTACCAAAACTTCTGAGGATTTAAAAAGAGCTTTGCAGAAACAGGAAAATCAGGCCGAAATGTTGAATATTCTTTTGGATACTATTCCGGCATTGGTCTATTTCAAAGATAGTGACCTTCGCTACCAGGTTGTAAACAAGGCTTTTATAGAGTTTTCCGGGTTTGCCCGTACAGCTGTGATTGGGAAGACACTAAAAGAGGTTTTTCATCATTATTTACCGGAAGGAAGATACCTGGCTCTTGAGAAGCAGGTGATTAAAGATGGTAGCTTTTTTTATAACGTGGAAGAGCTGGTGGAGCAAAACGAAAAAAAAATCTGGGTACATACCAATATTGCTCCGGTACGCAGCAAAGAGGGGAAAATTATTGGGCTGATTGGTATTTCATGGGATATCAGCAGTCAGAAGAGCTATGAACAACAGCTCAGACATGCCCGCGATATGGCCGAGGAGGGTGTGCGCATCAAAGACCAGTTTCTTACCAATATGAGCCACGAAATTAGAACACCTCTCAACGGAATTATCGGTATGGCGGAAATCCTGAGACAGACAAGCCTTCAAAAAAATCAGAAAGATTATCTGACAAGCTTGTTGAATTCAGCCCAGCATTTGATGGGCCTTATCGAAGATGTTTTTGAGTTTTCGGCTATCGAAACGGGCAAATATAAACCGGAAGAAGATAAATTCTCTTTGACCAAACTTCTGGATCAGGTAAAAGAAGAATTCAAAAATGAGACAGATAATAAAGGAATTAAGATACAGGTAAATATTGACAAGAGACTGCCACAGCTTTTCATTGGCGATAAAGGATCTCTGCGTATCGTACTGCGAAATTTGTTGAGCAACGCCATAAAATTTACCCACGAAGGTCATGTGGCGCTGATTGTTAAACCAGAGAAGTCGTTAAAAAACAGCAGGCTTACGATACGTTTTGAAGTGAAAGATACCGGTATCGGAATAAAAGATGTTTATATTAATAAAATTTTTGAAAGCTTTTCACAGGTAGATATTTCTACTACCAAAAACTATCAGGGCACAGGACTTGGCCTGGCTATTTCCAAACGGCTGGTGGAAATTATGAAGGGAAAAATCGGTGTGCAAAGTGCAGAGGGGAAAGGCTCTGTCTTTTGGTTTGTCATCCCTTTGAAAGCTGAGATACCTGAAGAAGAAGCCTTTGATGAATCACGGATTATAGAACTGTTGAAGGAATTCAGAATCCTTATGGTTGAAGACAACCTGATTAACCAAAAAATCAGCAAGGTAATCCTGGAGAAAAGCGGGTGTAAACTTGATGTGGCCAACAATGGCAAAGAGGGATTGGAGAAGTACAAAGAGAACCCGTACGATCTTATCCTGATGGATATTCAAATGCCTGTTATGGATGGCCTTGAGGCAACACGGCAAATAAGGCAGTTTGAGAAAAAACAAGGAGAGCGCCATGCATTTATTGTGGCGCTAACAGCCAATGCCATGGAATCGGATCGTGAAAAAGCCAAAGAATCCGGAATGGATGGCTTCATTGCCAAGCCTTTCAATCCCAAAGAACTCTTAAAAATCCTGCATGACTTTATAATCAAAGAATAACATATGGGTGTTGTCGAACTTTTGGCGTTGGTGCTTTCGGGTGTTTTGGTGGGGTTTATCAACACGCTGGCCGGGGGAGGAAGTATAATTTCGTTGTCAATATTGATTATGCTGGGACTGCCGGCTACTGTGGCCAACGGCACAAACCGAGTGGCTATTGCACTGCAGAACCTGGTCGCTGTTTCCAGCTTTAAACAACAAAAAGTACTGGAAATACGCAAGGCGCTTTACCTTTCCATTCCTGCTATTTTAGGCTCGCTTGTGGGAGCATGGGTGGCTGTTGATATCAACGAAGCTGTTTTTGAAAAGGCTATTGGTGTCATTATGCTGGTAATGCTCATTTTTGTTTTGTTCAAACCACAACAATACATATACGGTAGAGCTGAAATCAGCAACAAACCGGTGGGCTGGGTTACCTATGTCGCTTTCTTTTTCATTGGTATTTATGCCGGCTTTATCCACATGGGTGTGGGCTATTTCTTGCTTGCCGGTATTGTACTGGGTGCCGGATATGATTTGGTCAAAGCCAACGCTATTAAAGTATTGATAATCTTGGCTTATGCGCCGTTTACACTCGCTATTTTTTATTTTAACCACGAAATTAACTGGGCCTTTGGATTGGTGATGGCTTTGGGAAACATGATCGGTGCCTGGATTGCTTCACGAATGGCGGTCAAAAAAGGGGTCTCCTTCGTGAAATGGGTTATTGTACTGGTTATCCTGATGACTGCGGCACAAATGTTTGGCCTATACGACTTCAAGAGCCTGTTTCTTCCATTTTTAAGACAGGCCCCTATACATCTGTAAACTATTGAAACTTAAAACTCTATGCTATGAAGAAGTGTCTCTTTGGTTTTATTTCACTGGCACTGCTGGCTTTCTCATCATGCCAGTCAGCCAAGCCCCATAATGAGAAAATTCTCGGAAAATACGTGATTGTTATCCACGGGGGCGCCGGGGTGATCGAAAAAAGACTGATGACGCCTGAAAGGGCAAAACTGTATCACGACAAGCTGCAACAGGTCATTGATTCGGGCGAACTTATCCTAAAACGGGGTGGCACCGCGCTGGATGCGGTTACAAAATGTATTACAATAATGGAAGACTCACCGCTTTTTAACGCCGGTAAGGGTTCTGTTTTTAACGAAAGAGGCCAGAATGAAATGGATGCCTCCATCATGGACGGCAAAAATCTTATGGCAGGGGCAGTAGCCAATGTGCACACCATCAAGAATCCCATTCTGGCAGCACGGGCTGTGATGGAACATACTCCCCATGTTTTGCTTATCTCCAAAGGAGCTGAAATTTTTGCTAAAAATCAGGGGCTGCAAATGGAAGACAGTAGTTACTTTTTTACGGAACGCCGCTGGAAATCATATTTAAAAGTAAAAGCCAAAATGGCCCAGGGCGAAAAACACGGAACTGTAGGTGCTGTGGCTTTAGATAAATATGGAAACCTGGCCGCCGGAACCTCTACCGGCGGAATGACTTACAAAATGTATGGCCGCGTGGGTGATTCGCCCATTATCGGTGCCGGTACTTATGCTGACGATGCTACCTGTGCAGTTTCGTGTACCGGCCATGGTGAGTACTTCATACGTAACGTGGTGGCTTATGACATTGGTGCACTTATGAAATATTCCGGCCTAAGCCTGAAAGAAGCAGCCAATTATGTGATCCTCGTCAAGCTGAAAAAGCAGGGTGGTGATGGCGGCATTATTGCCGTGGACCGTACTGGAAATTTCACCATGACTTTTAATACACCAGGCATGTTCCGTGCCTATGCTACTTCTGCAGGTTTCCATGGGGTGGCCATGTATGGCGATGAAAAATAGTTTTCTCTTCCGGTAGCATCCGTTTACAGCGATACGATTCCTGCAAGATAGCTCCAGAGTATCTTAGAAACTAACTTAAAACCAGGCCGTTTCTATAAAAATTGTTCCAGCTTACCGGCTTCTTTCACGCGGATCCCTTTGGATGTATCCTCAAGGGTGCAGGCTTCATGATAAAGATCATGTTCAAAAAACAAAATGTAATTGTTTTCCAAAGCCTCCTTGTAAAAGCGTTCGCGGTCTTTTAATGTAAGCAACGGCCGGGTGTCGTAGGCCATAATCCAGGGCATGGGAATGTGTGCCGCCGCAGGCATAAGGTCGGCCATGAAAACAACAGTTTTTCCGTTGACTTTTATGTGGGGAATGACCTGGCCATCGGTATGCCCGGAATAAAGCTTGAAGAGAATGCCGGGGATGTACTCACCTTCTTCTTCAACCATCTTCAAATGACCGCTTTCCTCAATGGGTAATATATTTTCTTTTAAAAAAGAGGCCTTTTCGCGCCGGTTGGGATGTGTTGCCCATTCGTATTGCTTTCGGCTTGTCCAGTATGTAGCATTGGGAAACATCAGCTCAAAACCGGTTTTGTCGGCAGTATATTTCACGCTGCCACCACAATGGTCAAAGTGCATATGGGTGATAACCATATCTGTAATTTCCTCCACTTTCACCCCGGCTTTTTCCAGCGAAGACTCTAGTGTGGCTTCTCCGTTTAAATAGTAATGTTTAAGAAATTTCTCATTCTGCTTGCTGCCGATTCCGTTGTCAATAAGTATCTTACGGTTGCCATCTTCCACCAAAAGGCAACGCATAGCCCAATTTGCGAGATTGTTTTCATCGGCAGGATAGACCTTCGACCACATCACCTTTGGCACCACGCCAAACATGGCACCTCCATCTAATTTCAGATTTCCTGTATCTATAGGTGTTAGTTTCATGTGCTTTTATTTTAAATATTGATGACCGCATCCGTTAGATGCCCCAAATTTACAAACTTTCTGTTTAGCAGATAGCAAAAAAGGCGATGGTAGAAAAGATAAACTTTTGTATTTTTGCGTGCAATATGCAAGAAAAAACTTCCTTTAACATAGCAGGAAATATTGTTGACCTGCAAAACGAGAAAATATTCAAAGGCCGTGTTTATGTAGAAAATGGTTTTATCAAATCTATTGTGCCGGATGATACTGTAACGGAAGATCAAACCTTGTTACCCGGCCTGATAGATGCCCATATCCACGTGGAAAGCTCCATGCTGATACCATCCGAATTTGCTCGTCTTGCGGTGGTGCACGGAACCGTGGCAACAGTTTCCGATCCACATGAAATTGCTAATGTACTGGGTATCGAAGGTATTAAGTTTATGATTAGAAATGGGAATAAGGTCCCTTTCAAATTTTATTTCGGTGCCTCGGCTTGCGTTCCGGCAACTCCCTTTGAAACTTCAGGTGCCAGCCTTGGCGAAAAAGAGTTGGAGCAGTTGCTTTCCATGGACGAAATTAAATATCTTTCGGAGATGATGAATTTTCCCGGTGTTATCCACCGGCTTCCTTCCGAAATGAAAAAAATAGAAATCGCCAACAAATTTCATAAACCTGTAGATGGCCATGCGCCGGGCGTAAAGGGAGAAGATGCACGTAAATATGCTTCCGCCGGCGTGAGTACCGACCACGAATGTTTTACACTGGAAGAAGCGCTGGAAAAAATCCGTTTCGGCATGAAAATTCAAATTCGTGAAGGAAGTGCAGCCAAAAATTTTGAGGCGCTCATCGAACTGATGGAAGACCATGCCGACAAAGTTTTGTTTTGCTCCGATGATCGCCATCCCAACGACCTCGTTGCCGGCCACGTAAACGATTTGATAAAAAGGGCAGTGGCAAAAGGACATGCTCCACTGAAGGTTCTGAAGAGTGTGATTATCAACCCCATTGAACATTATAAATTAGACGTGGGTATTTTACGCGAAGGTGATCCGGCAGATATGATTGTGGTGGATAACCTGGAAAATTTTGATGTGAAAGCAACTTATATTCAGGGGCAAAAGGTGGCGGAGAGCGGCCGTAGCCTGATCCTTCCGGTGGAAGAAGAGACGCCTAACAAGTTCCTGGCCGAAACCATTTCGGAAGCGGATATCCGTGTGGATGACCGGGGCAAAAGAATCAAAGTCATAGAATCTTATGACGGCGAACTGATTACCGGAATTCTTGAAGTATCTCCAAAAATTGTAGATGGCAACGTGGTAAGTGATGTGGAAAATGATGTGCTAAAAATGGCTGTGCTTAACCGTTATGAAAAAGCAAAACCGGCAGTGGCTTTTATTAAAAATATTGGACTTAAGAGAGGTGCTTTTGCCTCCAGCGTAGCACACGACAGCCACAACATAGTGGCCGTTGGCACCAGCGACGAAGCTATAACGCAGGCCATAAATGCCATAGTAGAGGCCAAAGGGGGCGTAGCTGTTGTAAACGATGGAAAAGTAGAAATACTGCCTCTTCCTGTAGCTGGTTTGATGTCCAACGGTGATGGCTTTCATGTGGCAGCACGTTATGAGGAGCTGGATAAAATGTTACATGAGATGGGTGCCTCCCTTCGCGCTCCATTTATGACGCTATCTTTCATGGCGTTGCTGGTTATTCCCGATTTGAAACTGAGCGACAAGGGTTTGTTCGATGGACGTACCTTTAGCTTTACTTCGCTTTTTGCCTAGGGACAGGCCCTCCAATGTTTTTCATGCATTAGTCATGACAAATATGTTAGTCAATATTTTATGATTCCGGCTTCTCTTATCTTATTTAGACCAGTTATAAAAGCATTGAAAACCTTAACATATATACATATTTATTTTTTTATAGAAGTTTTACCTATATTTTTGTAAAAATTATTTTGAATTATGGCACATTTTGAAATTAATATCGATAACCTGGAGATGGCAGCCGGTAAATTAAGAGCAATTTCGCATCCTATGCGGATCGCTATTTTGGAATTATTGGCACAGGAAGAGCGCCTTAGTGTTACTGAAATTTATAAAACGCTTAACATTGAGCAGGCTACCGCTTCTCATCATCTCAATATATTGAAAAATAAGAAGGTACTGGTATCCAGGCGTTCCGGAAAGAAAATTTTCTATTCATTGCGTAGCAATACCCTGATGGAAATTATTGAATGCATCAACCGTTGTAACGAAGAATAGCGAAACCCGGTTAGAAATCCCACTCTTCATTTATTTCCCAGTTGGCACGCAATGGTATTATGTTTTTAAAATAGATTACTTCTTCAGGTAACTGTTTCACCAGATAATTACCAGGGTCCCATTTTTTATTGCCATTACGGTCGAAAATGACTTTGAAAAGATATTTTCCCGGAGTAATGCGCGGAAAATGCAGTACCGTTGCTCCTGAGAAATAACGTATGGCCACTGGCGTTTCTTTTTCAGTCGAAGTCAGAATTTCAAAAATGTAGTCCCCCGGTTTTTTGGGTTTTAGTGTAACATTCAAATCACTATACTCTTTCAACGTTTTGCTATGCAGTGACAGTATGATCTTCTTGTTGTAAAAACGGTTCCAGTCTATCACGCTGGAATCCGGTAGGGAAAGCTGGTAAGAGCTGCCATCCTCAATTCTCATTGGGAAATACAGCCGCCGGTGCAAACTGTCCAGAAAAATGAATGGGGGATGATACAGGCTGTCTTTCCCCTGTACCAAAAGAATGGAATCCGGGATGACTTTCTCGACTGGCTGTCCAAATGTCAGTACCACTTTTTGGCCTGGTTTTATTGTTCCCGAAATATTCGTTCTCCACGACAAGTAATGTTTTTTCTTTGTCAGCAGCTCTTTTTTCCTTTTTCTGAGAAATTTTTGTTTTGGAATAACCCGCAAAACCGGATTGCCCAGCGTATCTTTCCCGTTTAATACCAGCAGGTCCAACGTGTCGGGATGTGGGAGATGCAGAAACCAAAGCAACGTATCCCGGCTTCTGTTCCACTCACTCCGGTACCAAACACTATCCGGATGGTAATTTAATGATTGAATAGAAATGTTTTTTTCGGGTATATTAAAAATGAACTGTACTGTGTTGGGACGAATTAGCCTGGTTTTCATGAGCTTTTGGACCGAGTCGGGTTCCTGAAAAAGGTAAAGTTGGTAAAAAGATATTTTAGTGTCCGCAACCGAATCAGCCAGATGCCAAAGCGAATCCGTTACCATTTTGGCAGAATCAGGTGGAAGCTTGACAATCAGTGTGTCCAGGAGGGAAGAATCAATCTGAGGTGCAGGCCGATACTGGGGCTTAACGAGCGAATCCAGAAAGGCAATTTTTTCAGTGGGCTGGTCAAAAGTAAGACTGTAATTCTCATCTTTCAGGGCAAAAATCAAATAAGAAGTGTCGGCCAATCCCGAAAACATGAAATCCCCATTTTTATCGGTTTTACTCAAATAATAAGGCTTCACGCGAAGTGGAAGGCTATCCAGCGAGATGGTGTCGTTGTTGTTTTTATACAGCATAACAAAAATGCCGTCAACCGGTTTCAGGTCATTGGCATTAACTACCTGCCCATGCAGACTCATGGAATCAACACTACTTCCTGTAGAAAAAACATAGGTGTAGTTGTGCAATGGATTGCCTTCGGTGATATCCTGAATAGCATCGCCAAAAAAGATGGAGTAAGTTGTATTGGGCTTTAAAGCTTCCTTAAAGCGGATGGATAAAGTCTTGCCTTTCAGACGAAAATCAGGAACTTCGGCCATGGGTGGTGAGACCAGCAGTTGTTGCGTTATTTTGTCTAATTTGATGAATTCATCAAAGGTTATGCTGAACTTATTTCCTGTGAAGTTTGTGCTGTAATTGGCTGGTACACTTTTGACTACCTTAGGGGGCGTTACATCTTTAGGACCTCCGGTCGGTGCAATAACATTCGCACAGCGGTATAAGCCCAACACCACAAACAATACGCCGGCCAGCTGTAGTAGTTTCCGAAAAATGGGAAATGATTTCATCAATACAAAGATGCAAAAAATAAATTATCACCAGCGAGGGTAATGGAAAAAGAGTTTACAAAACAATACGGTTATTTTGTAAATGAATTTAGTGTAACATCAAACCCCAAAACAGAATTGGGAGGAATGGAACCAGACTGGGTGTTGCCGTATGCCAACGCCGATGGAATAAGTAACTTGATTTTACCGCCAACGCCAATAAGCTGAAGTCCTTCCTGCCAGCCTTTTATAACGCCCGAAAGCGGAAATTTGATATCTGTTCCCTGATCAAAAATTTTACCATCCAGAAAATAACCTTTATAGTTTACATATAAGTAGGCGCTGAGTGTAGGATGTTTTGCAGTGCCACTGTCCTGAATGACGTAATAAAGTCCGGAGCTGGTAAATTCCCCTTTCAGGTTGTGTGAGGAGACGTAATTTAAAATGAGGTTATGATCTGTTTCTGCCTGTTTTTTAGCATTATTTTTAGAACACCCTGCAAAGGTGAACACCAGTACCAGCAAACCCATTGCTATCAGGATAACTTTCTTCATGTTTTTGTTCTTTAGAATAGTTGGCAAAAATAAGAAAAACCGGATATTAGTCTTCTTTCAATAACAGGTTAACCAAAGTTGGTAACGCTTTGCCGGCATTTTGTCGGATGACCTCCAGATTCGTAATGCCGTGTACGGAAAAAGCTTTTGGATCCACATAATACTTTGGGATTTCCCTCTTCAAATAGTGGATTAATCCGGCAGCTGGATAAACCACCAAAGAGGTGCCGACAACCAGGAAAATATCTGCTGTTTTCATTAATTCTGATGCTTTGTCGATCATGGGAACAGCTTCCCCAAACCAAACGATGTGCGGACGAAGTTGTGACCCTTTTTCACATTTGTCACCAAGTTTCAGCTTCCAGTGAACCAGTTCATAAATAAGGCCCGGATCAGCGGTACTGCGTGCTTTTTTGAGCTCCCCATGAAGATGAAGCACTTGCGAAGATCCGGCACGCTCATGAAGGTCGTCCACATTTTGGGTAACAATTTGCACATCATACTTTTCCTCAAGTCGTACGAGTGCATGGTGGCCGGCATTGGGGTTCACCTCAAAAAGTTGTTTACGCCGCCGGTTGTAAAATTCCAGTACCATTTCCGGATTTCGTATCCATGCTTCCGGTGAAGCCACATCTTCAATGCGGTGGCTTTCCCACAATCCGTTGTTGTCGCGAAAAGTGCTGATGCCACTTTCGGCACTCATACCTGCACCGGTTAATATGACAATGCGTTTCATAGCACTTCTTTTAGTGATGACAAGATACAAAAAAAGGCGCCCCACACGGAGCACCTTTTTTTACTGAAAAATATTACACTATTAGAAAATTTTCATATCATCGTAAACCTTCATAACATCTTTCACATGTTGTGAAGAAGCATGAAGTAGAGCAAGCTCTTCATCGTTGAGTTTAATTTCGATGATTTCTTCCACACCATTGCGTCCCAGTTTAACAGGCGAACCTAGATAAACATCTTTTTCACCCCATTGGCCATCCAGACGAACACAGCAGGGGAAGATGTGGTTTTGATTTTGGATGATGGACTCAGCCATTTGAGCGGCAGAAGCACCCGGAGCATACCATGCAGAAGTCCCCAGCAGATTTACAATCTCACCACCACCTTTTTTGGTGCGCTGAACAATAGCATCCAGTTTTTCCTTTGAAATAAGCTCGGTTACCGGAATACCGGAAACAGTTGTGTAACGCGGCAACGGAACCATGGTGTCACCATGCCCTCCCAGCAGTAAAGCCTGAATATCCATCGGAGAAACATTCAACTCTGTGGCAATAAAAGCACGGAAGCGCGCAGTGTCCAAAACGCCTGCCTGGCCGAATACTTTGCTGGCATCTTTACCCGAAGCTGTATGTGCGGCATAAGTCATCACATCCAGCGGATTGGAAATAATAATAATGATGGCATCTGGCGAAGCAGCCATAACATTGTCTGTCACGGATTTAACGATCTTGGCATTGGTGGAAATCAAATCGTCACGCGACATGCCGGGTCTTCTCGGGATGCCGGAAGTGATAACAACGACATCGGAGCCTTCGGTTTTTGAATAATCATTGGTTGAGCCAACAACACGGGTGTCAAAACGATTGATGGCCGAGCTTTCCCAGATATCAAGAGCTTTACCTTCGGCTAAACCCTCTTTTATATCAATCAATACAACTTCGTCAAGGAAATTCTTTTGGGCTAAAACATCAGCACAGGTAGCACCCACGCTGCCTGCTCCTACTACGGTTACTTTTTTCATGACTTTTATATTTACAAGTTTGAATATCTAAATATTTGATAATCCAAAATTACAAATTAATCAAAGAAATTTTTCTTAAAAAAAGATAAATCTATGTTTGGTTGTGAATTTATATGGCATCTAAATTATCAGGTGAAAAGATGACGTAGCACAAAGCTCTCTCTTCCGGAAGATAACCCGATTAATTTTTTATCATTTTCTGAATAATTTTCATGTTTTTATCATTCAAAATATCTTTTCCTGAAGCACTATACAGGTAGTCTATCAGCTCTTTGTAATGCTCTACAACACGGTTCCTCACCATTTTCATGGTCGAATTTAACATACGGTTTTCTTCTGTGAAGGGTTCTCCCATAATGCCCACCGCAGCCGGAAGCCACCTTCCGGGAAACATGTTTTCATACTTCCCACCGGGTAAAAACTGATCAATATCTGTTTTTATCAGTTCCAACATGATTTTAGCATAATCAGCAGTTTCATTGGTCAGCCCCAGCTCTTTCAGAGCTGTTTTCAGAGCAGGAATGTTAGGATAAACAAGCCCGGTTGTGTATGCTTTCTGGTTGTTGAAAAGCATGCATTGCTCAATAAAACGCGATTGCTCCACCAAAGCTTCTTCAATACCTTCGGGGCTGTATTTCTCTCCATCGTTACCAATGAGCAGACTCTTGAAACGGCCAAGCACATATAAAAATCCATCTTTGTCCATGAACCCCATGTCGCCGGTATGCAGCCATCCATCTTTCAACGCTTCAGCCGTTGCAGTTTCATTTTTCCAATAACCTTTCATAACATTCTCGCCACGAATAATAATTTCACCTTTACTACGTAGCGGTAACTCGTTCCCTTTTTCGTCACAAATCTTCAACTCTATGTTTTTCACCAGATAGCCGGAGGATCCCATTTTGTGTAAGTCCGGGCCGTTGGATGAGATAACAGGAGAAGCTTCAGAGAGCCCGTAACCCTGATAAATAGGAATGCCAATAGCATAGAAAAACCGTTGCAGGTCGATGTCGAGCAAGGCGCCGCCGCCTACGAAAAACTGCAACCTTCCGCCGAAGCCTTCTCTTATTTTGCTAAATAGAATTTTGTCGTAAAGCTGTACCACCGGTTTGAGGATTCTTCGCCAGCCTTGGCCTTTGTCCCAGCCGATGCCATTGTAAGCGTAAGCTATTTTCAAGGCCTGCCTGAAAAGTTTTTCGGTAATTATTCCCTTAGCTTGGATACCGGCTTCAATATTTTTGCGGAAATTCTTTGACAAAGCTGGAACGCTTAACAGAAACGTGGGTTTCACTTCTTTAATGTTTTTGGGAATGTTGCGCAGGGTTTCCATGAGGGTTTTCCCCACCTCAACAACGGCCATACTGGCGCCTTGTCTGATAAGTGTGTAAAGGCCGACTGTGTGGGCAAAAGAGTGATCCCAAGGCAGGATCAACAAGGTAACAAAGTCTTCCGTAACGTTCATCAGCGTGTTGGCCTGCTCCACGTTGGCGGTATAGTTTCTGTGCGATAACATGATACCTTTGGGGTCGGCTGTGGTCCCTGACGTGTAGCTGATGTTAGCCAGGTCGTCAGGCTTTACAGATTGCCAAATCAGGGTAAGCTTCTCTTTCAATTCGGGAAGTAGTTTCTCTCCATTTTCAAAAATATCGCGGTAGCTTTTTTCTTGTTTATTTAGCGTGTTGGCGCGGCCAATGATAATGAAGGTTCCTACTTTGGGGATGTTCTGTTTTATATTTCTTATCTTTTCTGCCTGACGTTCGCTACAGATTATCCATCGGCATTCGGCATGTTTTATCCTGAATGACAATTCGTTAGGTTCATTGATTTTTACAGACAGGGGGATGTTTATCGCACCGAGATAAAGAATAGCCAATTCCGAAATAAGCCATTCGCTACTTCCTTCGGAAAGCAGGGCAATACGGTCTCGTTTTTCCACACCAAGAGCCATCAACCCGGCGGCAAACCGGTAAACACGCTCTTTTATTTCCGAAAAGCTAATGCCTTTGTATGTTCCATTTTCTTTTTCCCAGACCAGCACATTGTTGGGGTATTTCGTCACGCTGCCTTCAAAAAGCTCGGGTATTGTCTTCATCATATTAATTTTCCATTAAATAATAAAGGGCAAAATACTAAGATTTTTTGAAACAGGTGAAAACGTTTCTTGCACAATACAAATATCTGTTGTACAATCTGTCGAATAAATCAGGGATGAAAAACATGATGGCAGATGCAAAAAAATAATGGCCCAAGCGGGTGCTTGAGCCATTACCTATATATTTACAAGAATCGTACTGCTACTGCTGGGCATGCATGACAGCAACCATAATCATGTTGACAATTTCATTTACACCGCTACCCATTTGCAATACATGAACCGGTTTGTTCATTCCGTTTAGAATAGGACCAATAAGTTCAAAACCAGCTACTTTATTTAGTAACTTGTATGCGATGTTAGCAGAAGAAAGGTTGGGAAAAATAAGTGTATTCACCCTTTTACCCATAACCTTGGAAAAGGAGAAACTCTCTTCCATCAGCTCCTGGTCCAGGGCGATGTTTGCCTGAATTTCGCCATCTACAGATAATTCCGGATATTTTTCATGCAGTATGCTTACAGCATCGCGGACTTTAACAGTTTCTTCAGCATCTACCGAACCAAAATTGGAGTAAGAAAGCATGGCAATATTCGGTTCCATTTTAAAACGTTTGACAACCTCCGCGGTTTGCAAGGTAATTTGTACGAGATCATCGGTTGAAGGTTGCTTGTTTACAGTACAATCACTGAGGAACAACGGGCCTTCTTTGGTCATTACAATATAGATGCCACTCACAATCCGTACATTAGGCTTTCTGCCAATGACGTGCAGAGCAGGACGGATGGTGTCAGGATAATTGCGGGTAAGTCCCGAAAGAACCACATCAGCTTCGCCGTTTTCGACCAGCATGGAGCTGAAGTAACTATTGAGCTTCATGTATTCTTTGGCTGCAAGGTGGGACATGCCACGACGTTTCCGCTTTTCAAAGAGTTGTTGTGCATAGCTTTCCATTTTCTCTTTGTTTTCTTCCGCCTTGGGGTCAATAATATGGATGTCATTCAACTCTAGTTCATGTTCGGCGATAATCTTCCTGATTTTCTCTTTATTCCCCATCAGGATGGGCTTGGCGAGGCTTTCGTTGACTACAATTTCAGCGGCTTTCAGGACATTATAATGTTCGGCATCAGCCAGCAGTACACGTTTGGGATCGTTACGACAAAGGCCTTTCATCTGGCGTTTCAGCGGGTTGGTCAGCCCCATACGCTTACGCAGTTCTTCTTTGTATTTTTCCCAATCTTCGATAGAATGTTTGGCTACGCCGGACTCCATAGCAGCACGGGCTACTGCCGGAGCAACAGTCTCGATAAGCCGTGGGTCGGTAGGTTTGGGAATGAGATAATCTCTCCCGTATTTCAGGTTGCTAATGCCAAAGGCAATGTTCACCTCTTCCGGAACCGGCTCTTTGGCTAGATCGGCCAATGCTTTGGCAGCCGCGAGTTTCATCGCTTCATTGATTTTCGTGGCTCTCACATCCAATGCACCGCGGAAAATGAACGGGAAACCAAGTACATTATTGATCTGGTTGGGATAGTCGGAACGGCCGGTAGCCATAACCACATCACTTCGCGTTTTCATGGCCTCATCATAAGAAATTTCGGGAACGGGATTAGCCAAAGCAAATACAATAGGATTGTCGGCCATGGTTTTCAGCATTTCCGGTTTCAGCAAGCCGGCAACAGACAAGCCCAGAAACATATCTGCACCTTTAATAGCTTCTTCCATTGTGTGAACAGGTCTGTCGGTAGTAAACTGCTTCTTGATTTCATTCAAATCACTACGATCACTGTGAATTACACCATGACTATCCACCATAATGATGTTTTCCGGTTTAGCTCCCAGTTGGATGTATAATCTCGTACAGGAAACAGCTGCTGCTCCGGCACCACTCACAACGATTTTCAGATCTTCAATTTTTTTCCCGATGATTTCAAGCGCATTCAATAAGCCGGCAGACGAAATAATAGCCGTTCCATGCTGGTCGTCGTGCATAAGCGGAATGTTTAGTTCCTCTTTTAAGCGCTCTTCGATATAAAAGCATTCGGGTGCTTTTATGTCCTCCAGATTAATGCCACCAAAGGTTGGCGCAATGGCTTTTACTACTTCGATAATTTTGTCAGGGTCTTTTTCGTTGATTTCTATATCAAAGACGTCCACATCGGCAAAAACTTTAAACAAAAGGCCTTTGCCTTCCATTACCGGTTTTCCAGCTTCCGGGCCAATGGCCCCAAGGCCCAATACGGCGGTGCCGTTGGAGATAACTGCTACCAGATTCCCCTTGGCAGTGTATTTATAAACATCTTCGGGGTGTTTTTCAATAGCAAGACAAGGGTCGGCAACGCCTGGAGTGTAAGCTAATGATAAATCACGCTGGGTTGAATAGGGTTTTGTGGGAATGACTTCGATCTTCCCAGGGCGCCCCAATGCATGGTAGTTGAAAGCGTCCTTTCTAAATAATTTATCCATTATTTTGTGTGTTTTTAACGCAACAAATGTACAATTAATTAATTTTCATTGTCCTTTAAAGCAAAAAATATTGTTAATTTGTAAACAATATACACTCATTACGAAATTACTGATAATCAAAAAGATACAAAAATGATTTTTTTTTCAAACTGGATAATTGTGGGTGGTACGGGAAGAAATACGGGCAAGACTACCCTCGTTGAAAAACTGATTGGAAAGTTTGCTAAAATGAATCCGGTTACTGCTGTAAAAATGGCCAACATAAAACCCGGAAATGAAAATTTTCACGGACACGTGATAACTCCGTTTACCGGTAAAATCAGTATTGAAAAAGAAACGCGAAATGATGGCAACAAAGATAGTATGCGGTTTCTTAGAGCTGGTGCACAGGCGTCGTGGTTTATCCAGACTGAAGATGATTTTTTGCCGGAGACCTTTCCGGAGATCCGGAACACCCTGAAAAAAGCCAGCTGGATTGTTTGCGAATCGAACAGTCTGCGAAATTACGTTAAGCCGGCACTGTTTATTATGGTGAAAGGAGAAGAGGCAGTTGCAAAAAAGAATACTGCGGAAATATTACAGGTGGCAGATGTGGTAGTTGATGCCCTAAACTGGAGACAATTTGATTTGTTGGTGGAACGGATAGAGATCAGGGAAGGGAAATTTGTTCTTTTGAAATAGATTCTATTGGCTTAATATTTTCTCCGACTTATCCTGATTTCAAATCCTTTCGGGGAAAATAAAAGTTTTGCAGCGGGATCTTTGCCCCGCTGCAATCTCAAAATACATTATTTTCCTTTGGCTTGGTTGGCAACCTTCTCCATCAGTTTTTTCACCTCTTCGGGGTCACCGAGGAAATAGTCTTTCACAAAGTTCATGTCATCATCAAATTCAAACACATAAGGGATTCCCGTGGGGATATTGAATTTCAGAATTTCTTCTTTGCTCATGCCTTTCAGGTGCATAACAAGGGCACGCAAACTGTTTCCGTGAGCAGCCACCAGCAAATCGCCCTGCTCTTTCAGCGAAGGCTTGATTTCGCTTTCCCAGTAAGGCAACATACGGTCTATCACCTCTTTCAACGATTCGGTCAAAGGAAGTTCTTCCGGTGTGAGGGCGGCATAACGCGGGTCAAAACGGGGGTTTCTTTCATCGTCGTTCGTTAATGGCTCCGGTGGAACATCGAAACTCCTGCGCCACATCAACACTTTTTCATCACCGAATTTTTTGGCGGTTTCGGCTTTGTTAAGCCCTTGCAGGTTACCATAATGTTTTTCGTTGAGCCGCCAGCTTTTACGTTCTTCAACCCACATGGCATCCATTTCTTCCAACATCAGCCAAAGGGTTTTGATGGCGCGTGTCAGGTAAGAAGTATAAACCAGTCGAAACCGGTATCCCTCTTTTTTCAGCGTTTGCCCTGCTCTTTTTGCTTCTTTAATACCCTGTTCCGAAAGGGGAACATCTGTCCATCCTGTAAAGCGGTTTTCTTTATTCCAGATACTTTCGCCGTGCCTGACCAATACAAGTCGTTTCATGATTTTAATTTTATCAGTTTATGTTTTTTGTCTCCGTTTAGGCCGTATCTTTGTGTTCAAATGAAATTTCAAACACCAGCATTTGTCCATCGTC
>CAYYOW010000020.1:0-28701 GCA_964473395.1 uncultured Lentimicrobiaceae bacterium
AATTACCGTTTCATATGTCGGTCGATTTCGCGTTGGGTATCGCGTTTCTTCAGGTCTTCGCGTTTGTCGTAATAATGTTTTCCGCGTGCCAGAGCTATTTCCAATTTCGCCAGCCCGCGCTCGTTGATGAAAAGTACCGTGGGGATAATAGTAAAACCTTTTTCTTTGACTTTGGTATTTAGCTTTTTTAATTCGCGTGCGGTGAGCAGTAGCTTCCGGTCACGTTTGGCTACGTGGTTGTTGTATGAACCGTAGCTGTATTCGGCAATGTGCATCCCCCTGACAAATAGTTCCCCGTTTTCAAACACACAGAAGGCATCGGCGAGGTTGGCTTTTCCGTTGCGGATGGATTTTATCTCCGTTCCGGTTAGCACGATACCAGCCAAATAGCGGTCAAGAATGAAATACTCGCGCAAGGCTCGCTTGTTTTTTATACGGACGTTGTTGTTACTGCTCATCTTTTTGAAATGGGATGCAAAGGTAACAAAACCAAAAAGAATGTTAGGAAAATTGTATCCCGGAATGTTTTTTCTGATGAAGGGGTGATGAAAAACGCTGCGGCCTTCTGCAAAAGTACTTGGTTCTCATTTTGTTTACCCATGCCTTTTACCGGTTCTGAAAGTGAAGATTTTCCCTTATTTTAGCACCTCCATGGATAAAAATATTTCTTACAAACGTATCTGGCAGATAGCCTATCCCATCATCCTGGGGAGCATAGCACAAAATCTCATCAATTTCACCGATACTGCTTTTTTGGGCAGAGTAGGGGAAGTTGCACTGGGTGCCGGCGCGCTGGGCGGTATTTTTTACCTCGCCGTGTTTATGCTCGGCCTGGGTTTCGGAATGGGGGAGCAAATAATTGTTGCCCGTCGCTATGGCGAAAAGCGACTTAGGGAGATTGGTAGTGTGGTGGATCACTCTTTTCTTTTTCTGATGTTGCTTGCTGTGGTCGCTTTTGTGGTGTTACGTTTCGGGTCAGAGGAGATTCTTTACTATGGTGTGAAATCGAAGGATATTTCTGCCGGCACCATGACTTTTCTTGATTACCGTGCTTTCGGAATTTTTGCTGCCTTTGTGAATGTCGGGTTCCGCTCTTTTTATGTTGGATTGGCGCGCACCAAAGTGATTACTTACACAACGGTATTCCTGGCGTTGGTAAACATTGTGCTGGACTATTTGTTAATTTTCGGGAAGTTTGGTTTTCCTGAAATGGGTATTGCCGGTGCTGCGCTGGCCTCGGTGATAGCTGAGTTCTCCGCCATGATATATTTTATGATTTATACAGCCATCTATATTCGTTTTGCCAATTATGCTTTGTTTAGGTTTCAGGGGTTGCATTGGAGAAAGATGCAGCGTATCCTGAAAGTCTCTTTTCCCACGATGATGCAGCAGTTTATCTCACTTTCGGTGTGGTTTGTTTTCTTTTTGTTTGTGGAGAAGATTGGGAAAAGTTCGCTGGCTGTCTCCAACATCATCAGGAGTATTTACGTGCTGCTGATGGTCCCCATCTGGGGCTTTGCTACTGCCGTCAACACTCTTGTAAGCTACCTCATAGGTGCAGGACGCTCCGGCGAAGTGATGCGTCTGGTTTACCGTATTATTTTGTTGTGCTTCGTTGGCGTTGTTGCCCTTGTCTCCCTCGGCATCGCCTTTCCCCGGCTACTTTTGGGCATTTATACCAATAACCAGCTATTAATAAATATGGGTATACCGGTGTTTCATGTTGTGAGCCTTGGCGCTTTGTTGCTCTCCATCGGCTTTATTCTGTTTAGCGCGGTTTCCGGAACGGGCAAAACCAATATTTCACTGGCTATTGAACTAACTGTTTTGGTTGTTTATCTGGCATATACTTATCTAATTGTGGAACACTGGCACGGAACTGTTGTTTTGGCCTGGACAGCTGAATGGGTCTATGGTTCGCTGCTCAGTCTCTTTTCCTTCATCTATTTGAAATCAAACCGGTGGAAGAAGGTACACATCTAAACATTCAAAAATACGGTATAGCCGTAGTTTGTTATTGCAGAATCCTTATTTTTGTTCAAAATTAATTCTTCATGCCATCAAAAAGCAACAAGCTGAAAGCAAATAAGTTCAAGGAGCTCAAAAAAAGTTCTCCACCAAAAAAGGGAGATAAAAAGGCGAAGAGCAGGAAAAAATCAACTCCGGTTCATTGGAAAATGGATCCTCAGGTAGCCAGAATGCTTGGCTTTTTTTTCGTGGTCGTTTCGGTTTATCTCTTGATGGCTTTTACCTCGTTTTTTATCAATTGGTTTGAGAGTAACCCGGCCAACGTAGTTACACGTACTTTCGGACTGGGGCATTATTTCAACAACCATGTCGCTCTGGTACATAATTGGACAGGAAATCTTGGTGCTTTTATCTCTAGCTGGCTTGTCCTTAAAGGCTTTGGCCTGGGAGCCTATTTCTTTGCTTTTTTGTTGTTTGTGTGGGGATTGTGGCTGATGTTCAAGGTTAGGATACTTTCCGTTTGGAAACTGTTTCAGGTTATACTCATGGGCCTTTTCTGGCTTCCCATGCTTTTTGGTATGTTGTTTCCAAGCCATCCCGATAATGTCCTTGGAGGCCTTCTTGGCTTCAAGCTAAATGTTTGGTTAACAAAATATATTGGTACTCTGGGATTGATTCTGATTATTATTTTCATACCTGCTATTCTCATTCTTATTCATTATAAGTTCTCGTTCAACCGGAAGGTGAAAAAGCGGCAGGAACAGGAAAACAAAGATACCGGAGAAGACAGTGTGACCGGAAATTCGCTGCGTACCGAAGATAAGTACAATACGGTTGAATTTTCTGTCACGGATGAATCCCCGGCAAAGGAAAAAAACATTTTGGATATTTCTGAAAAGGAAGAAGTGATAGAGGCCAACGTGGAAGATTCAAAAAAAGATGAATCTGATGGCCTGGAGCTTACCATTGAGAAGCCCAAACAGGAGTCGAAAGCTAAAGTTATTCCCGGCGAGCACAAAGGGCTGGATACGGAATTTGATCCCACGCTGGATCTGCCCGATTTCAAATTTCCGGGACTTGACCTGATGAACCGGTATGATGAGGATGTTAAAGTTGATCGTGTTGAATTGGAGGCCAACAAACAAAAGATTGTGGATACGCTGGATCATTACAATATCTCCATAGTAAAAATCAAAGCAACCATTGGCCCGACTGTTACTCTCTACGAAATTGTCCCGGCACCGGGTGTCCGCATTGCGAAAATTAGAAATCTCGAAGATGACATTGCCCTGAGTCTATCGGCGATGGGTATCCGGATTATAGCGCCTATTCCCGGAAAAGGAACAGTGGGCATTGAGGTTCCAAACAAGAATCCCTCCATTGTCTCCATGCGATCCATACTGGAATCGGAGAAGTTCCAACACAGTAAGATGGAGTTGCCGCTGGGGCTGGGTAAAACCATTGCTAATGAAAGCTATGTGGTTGACCTCGCCAAAATGCCACATATACTTATGGCCGGTGCTACCGGACAGGGGAAATCTGTGGGGCTGAATGCTATCATCGCTTCGCTTTTGTACAAGAAACATCCTGCCGAACTAAAATTCGTTATGGTCGATCCTAAAAAGGTTGAGCTGACCCTTTATTCCCGCATTGAGCGACATTATCTTGCCAAGCTTCCTGACTCTGAAGAAGCGATTATTACGGATACGCGGAAAGTGGTGCGAACGCTCAACTCGCTGGGTATCGAAATGGATAACCGTTACGAACTGTTGAAAGGTGCCCAGGTGCGAAATATCAAAGAATACAACCTGAAATTCAAAGCACGTAAGTTGAATCCAAACCACGGGCATCGGTTTTTACCTTATATAGTGTTGGTGGTGGACGAGTTTGCTGACCTCATCATGACAGCCGGCAAAGAGGTGGAGAGTCCCATTACGCGCTTGGCACAGCTGGCGCGTGCTGTGGGAATTCATCTGATTATTGCTACACAGCGGCCTTCGGTAAATATCATCACCGGAACCATAAAAGCCAACTTCCCTGCCCGGATAGCTTATCGTGTGATTTCTAAAATCGATTCCCGTACCATTCTCGATACCAGTGGTGCCGATCAGCTCGTGGGGCGCGGCGACATGCTTATGTCTACCGGCAGCGACCTGATTCGCTTGCAGTGTGCATTTATTGATACCGATGAGGTGGAAAGAGTGACGGATTATATAGGACAGCAGCGCGCTTATCCCGATGCGTTACACTTACCTGAATATTACGATGAAGAAACGGAAACGCCTGGCTCTGTTGACTTAAACGAACGGGATGAGCTTTTTGAAGATGCTGCCCGGATTATTGTGCAAACACAACAAGGATCCACATCCCTTCTGCAACGAAAATTGAAGCTGGGTTACAACCGAGCCGGCCGGATTATTGACCAGCTGGAGGCTGCCGGAATTGTAGGCCCTTTCGAGGGGAGCAAAGCCCGTGAGGTAAGAGTAGCCAACGAAATGGCTTTGGAACAGTTTTTGAAGGACTTAGAAAGTAAGAATAAAATTTAACGTATGAAATTGCCAAAGATGAAATTAAAAATCACAATACTTCTTGCGCTCTTGTTATCAGGAACGCTTTATGCTCAAAATAATGCCCAGAGCCTGCTGAAAAAGACATTGAATAAGATGTCTTCCTACAAGAACTTTTCTTCCGGTTTGTCATACTCCATGGTGAACAAACAAAATGATATTCATGAAAAGAGAACGGGTACCATATTGGTGGAGGGCGACAAGTTTCGCATTGCCTTGATGGGACAGATTATCATTTCGGATGGGAATAGTATGTGGACAATTATAAAAGACTCTAAAGAGGTGATGCTCAGTACGCTGGATCCGAATGATCCCTCTAACGTGTCGCCAACAAAAATTTTACAGGAATATTCCGATTATCACGCAAAGTTTGTAAAAGGGCAGCGAAAGAGTACTGTGAAAACACTGATTTTAACTTCCAAAAAGAAGAAATCTACTTTCAATAAGGTTACCATAACCATTGATGTTTCCAAATATCTTGTGAAGAAATTTGCTTTGTATGATAACGATGGGAATATTTTCACTTATGATATCTTCAACTTTAAAGCTGATGTGAATTTTCCGCCTGGAACGTTTACCTATAACCCCAAAGACTTCCCGGGCTACGAACTGGAGGACATGCGATGAATCGGGGCTTTTATTTAATCCGGTAATTATACAATGTACTTCCTGTTGCGCTAATGATGTTTACCTCGCGATTGTTGTTCAGGCTACCCACTGTAAAGGGAGTCTCTCCGGTTAACCCCTGGTTTATCAGGATGTTACCTTTGTTGTCAAACAGATAAATAGTTTTCTCTTTTGAAGCCACAATGCCCAGTACCTTTTGCTTGTCGCCAAGCGAAAAGAACTCGGGCTGAACAGTAATGTCTTCGTTAAAAGTATAGGAAAACAGGGGCTTTTTAAACCTGTCAAAGACTTCCAGTTTGTTGTGATCCACAAAAATAAAATCTTTGTATCCGTTGCCGTTAAAATCATCGTACAGGAAGTAATGATTAGGAGAAAACTTACCAAAATCTGTAAACCGGAGCCTTCCATTTTTGGATATATAAATCAGCTTACCCGAAGTATTGGTAGTGAGAATGATTCCTTTGTTGTTGGTTTTATTCACAAAATAACTTGAATGTTTTGCTTTGTTCACGGGTGCTTTCAGGTAAATACGTTGTTGCCCGCGCCGGTTGACGATTTTGACATGGTTGTCATCATCATTGATGATGATATAATCCTTCCTTCCGGCGAGTAGTCGGACAACTTTCTGAGAAACAATAGCTTGCATTTGTGGTTTTCGCCATCCTTTTACCTGGTCACCGTTTAACGTGTAATCGTAAATGCGCTTGTCGGCCTGTGCCAGTAGGATACGGTAGTCTTTCCGGTGGGTATAGTCAAACAGACTTAGCCCATTGGTGGCATGCGGATGTATGGCAATAGGGTAACCGGCCACATACCTGCCTTTGCGGTCGATGAGAAACAGGTCGTCTTTCGTGTTAAACAGGTATTGAATTTTACCATTTTTATAAAAGTCCACAGGATAAACAGGAGTCAGAGGTAGTTGCGGTAGCTGTCTGGTCCACAAAATCTTTCCGGTATGGTCGATGAGATACATACGGTTTTTGCGATCAAAAACAATGATATCATATTTTTTGCTTTTGCTGTCCTTTACCAAAAAAGGTTTACCAACAATGGCATTGCTAAGCTTTACTTTCCAAAGAGCCAGGTTTTCTTCTCTGAAAGCTTTGTTATAGCGGAAATAAAAGTTGGTGTAAAACAGGGAAGCACCGTGGCTGAATTGAAAAGCTATTCCCTGGATGTCTTTCAAAAAAGATGCGTAGTCAGAAAGGGATACTGCCGCTTTCTTATTCAGGAAATGATCGATAAGCCCTAGCATGGTGCGGGGCATAACCTGAATAAGCAGGTTGGATGTGCCTGCGAGGTTATTGGAAAAGGATTTGTAGTTTTCGTCCAAGTCCAGTGTTTTTCCTGTTTCGCTGTAACGGATGAGGTTGGTCAGTGCGTTGGGAGAATTGGCAAAAACAGCAAAGCCGTTGACAATACAGTAGTAGTATTGTGTGATAGCGGAGAACCGTTCACCATAAAGGTTGGATAAGAAATGGTCAATATTTATTTCTCGAATAATATAATTTCCAGAACGATAAATCTTACGATTACCGCTTTTTAAAGCCAGATTCTTTAACAATTGTGCTGCCTGCGGTATATCTTTTATCTGTATGATGGCCCATGTGTTTCGTGAAGTTTCTTTGCTGTTTAAGGCATTGGAAACAAGAGAAACATCACTTCCTGTAAATTTAATAAGGCTTTTTATATCCGGTTGATAAGCTGCTTTGAATTTGGTTAAATTCTTATTGCCGGTAAAAGTTGCAAAGTCTGAGAAACCATGTGAGCAAGAGAAAGTGCTGTTGAATGGAAACAAGGTGTAAGCATTTAACGAAACTGGTTTCTGGCTGCTGAAGTGTGCAAGAAGACTCTTATTTGTGGCATGGGTATATCCACTGAAAATAATATCCTGCGAATTGATCATCAGGTCGGTTTCGCCCCATCCGGCAAACCGGCTAATACTTTGGGCATCGGTTTTATACCTGCTGTTGGCAAAATGTGAGAAAAACTGTCCCAAAACAGGATAGTAAATAAAAAGACGCGCATCTACCAGCTTTCCACTGGTTTTTTTCACCTCTTTAAAACCGTTGTCGTCGCTGAAATGCATTTCCTGCATGGTATATCCAGAAATAGATGCTTCCATTAAACTCTCCTGTGTGGTGAAAAGTAAAGAGCCATCCATTTTCCATAACCAATATGATTTGCTGGTTGCAATGTTGAAGATTTTAATCACGATGACCGGAAAGTTCCCGCGATGTTTGTAAATAACTACGAATCCCGTACCCAAAGACTTTTCAAGGAAGTTTTTAATGGCTTCGATACGAGGCAGCTTTTTACTATGTAAGAGAAACAAAAGCTGGCTTCTTCCCGGATAGACGGCTGCGAAAAGTTCACTTTGTCTGAACTGCTCAATCCATTGGTTGTTCGTGCTGAAGACGGAATCCACAAAAGACAGCTGGTGGTAAACCGGTTTAAATCCTTTCGTACGGATAAGTGCATCCCAAATCTCACTGTTATTATTAAATTTAGCCATGAAATCTCCAGCATGGTCGGCCTGCAGAACCAATGCCGGTGTGTTGGGAAGCATTTGCCAAAGGTTACCCTGGCGGGTTGTTTTGGTATTGAACAGGTATAAAATCCCTGCCACTACCATCAAGAGCAAAAAAAACAGATAAATGAAATATCTTCTGTTCATATCCAAACCATCCGTTAAAAACTCAAAAGTACGAAAACTTTTCCCGTTTTTTACTTCGGGTTTCGGTCTTATTTAACAATGGTATGTTAATAGTTTCCTGCCATGTGTGGGGAGGGATGTCTTTCAGAATTCCAGCCGGGTTTGGATAGCCGAGCGGAATGTTTTACGATGGTAAACCGATATGCCGTGTGTCTGAATAGCCAGCTTGTGTTGCAGTGTCGGGTAGCCTTTGTTGTGATCCCAACCATAATACGGAAATTCGTTGTGCAGTTTGAGCATATAGGCATCGCGATGGGTCTTGGCCAGGATAGATGCAGCAGCAATAGACATAAATTTTCCATCACCTTTTACAATAGTAACATAGGGAATATCTTTGTATTTCTTAAATCGGTTGCCGTCAATAAGCAGAAACTCAGGATTCTGATTCAGCTGCGCTATGGCACGATGCATGGCAAGGATAGAGGCATTCAGAATATTGATTTCATCTATCACTTCAGGACTTACCGATGCTACGGCCCAGCTCATTGCTTCCTTCTCAATGAGCTTGCGAAGAAAGTCACGGTTTTTCTCATTCAGCTTTTTGGAATCGTTAAGCAGTTCGTTTTCAAAACCAACAGGAAGAATTACGGCTGCGGCAAATACGGGGCCGGCCAGGCAACCACGGCCTGCTTCATCACATCCAGCTTCTGCCAGCAACATTTTGTTGTAATGTTTAAGTAGCATAAAACAAGGGCAGGAAATGGTTGATGAAAATAAAGAGTATCCACAGCAGCACAAATAAATTTGCCCATTTTAGCCGTTTCATCCGCGAAAAAAAGGTGCCAACCAGCAGGGAAGCTGGCAAAGCAGCCAACGTGAGTACCTGAATGGGAGCAGCAAATAGAAAAACGATAAGCAAACTGAAAAGCAATCCCCACAAACTTACCGATGCGTGTTGTCTCAGACTAATATTAAATGAGGACAGACTGCTGAGAATAGAAAATGCTCCGGTGAGTATTATAAGCGCCACCAGCAGGAACATCATCAGGTTAAGGCTGCCGGTAAAGGGGTTCGCAATTTCACGAAAGTGAAAATATTGTACAAAACCAGACAAAGCTTCCGGAAGCTTGTTGAACCAGAAATAGCCGGAGAAAACGAAAAACCAGGGCAGGAGTATTCCCAGGACAACGGTGACATAGGCTCGCCACTGGTCGGCCTGATAAACGAGTAGTGCAAACCAGGCAAACAGTACCAAGAGTGCAGCCGGCGGAAAAAACAGGCTGGTTATCCCCAAAAAGAGTCCTGCGTCAAAGGAAGTAGTGATAAGCTTTGTACTACTTTGAAAATCAAAGACCTTCCGGAAAAAAAAGGCAAAAAAGAAAGTTGCTAAAAGAAACGGGCTCATCTGTGTTAAAAATCCGGAGGCACTGCCGATGAGGATGAAGAAAAAGGCCACGAGGTAGCTGTTTCTGTCAGCAAGGCGATGCTTAGTGGCCATCTGGTTGATGAGCAGAGCTGTTAAGAAAAAGAGAATGATGGACAGAATCTGCTGGATCCATGGGCTTAGCGGAAGGTAGCTCGTTGGCCATGAAGAAACATAAGTCGGGAAAATGGTAGATTCAGGAATCCACAGTACCAAAATAAGCAGGCTAAGTGCCAGCAGACTTGAGAAATAGGATGTCTTAAAAAACCGAATGATCATGTGACATCATTGTTTTAAGTCGAAGCCCAGATCGTTCCTGTAATATTTTCCTTCAAAATCGACATGTTTTACATTGGTATAAGCATTTTTCAGTGCTTCTTCCATGGTGTCGCCATAGGATGTGATGGCCATAACACGGCCTCCGCTAGTTTTTATTTGGCTGTTTTCCACATCGTTACTGGCACCTGCGTAGTAAACAATACACTTGTTCAGGTTGTTCAGTCCTTTGATAATTTTTCCTTGTTGATAGTTTTCGGGATAACCTCCGGAAACCAGCATAACCGAAACAGCATAGCGCTCGTCCACTTCCAGTTTGGTTTCGTTGAGGGTGCCTTTTGACAGACTTTCAAAAATTTCCAGTAGGTCGCTTTTTATCCGAGGGATTACTGATTCTGCTTCCGGGTCTCCCATCCGACAGTTGTACTCAATTACATAAGGATCGTCATTAACTTTTATAAGCCCGAAAAATATAAAACCTTTGTAGTCAATATTTTCCTTTTGCAGTCCTTGGATGGTGGGCTTGATAATGCGCTCTTCAACCTTTTGCATAAACGCGTTATTGGCAAACGGAACAGGCGATATGGAACCCATGCCTCCGGTATTCAGCCCGGTATCACCCGTGCCGATGCGCTTATAGTCTTTGGCTTCGGGCAAAATGACGTAATTTTTCCCATCGGTAAGAACAAAAACGGAAAGTTCAATACCATCAAGAAATTCTTCGATGACAACTTTTCCGGAAGCTTTACCGAATTTAGCTCCAATAAGCATGTTCCGTAATTCGGCTTTTGCTTCGCTTAAAGCATCAAGAATCAGCACCCCTTTACCGGAAGCCAACCCGTCGGCTTTTAAAACATAAGGGGCCCCGATGACTTCCAGAAATTTCTCTCCCTGTTCCAGTGTCTCTGCCGAGAAAGTCTCATAACCTGCCGTGGGGATACTGTGCCTTTTCATAAAACCTTTTGCAAAATCCTTGCTCCCTTCCAGCTGTGCCCCCTTGCTGTCAGGCCCGATTACCGCAACATCCTGTAAAATTTTATCCTGTAAAAAGAAATCACGAATACCGTTAACAAGCGGCACTTCGGGGCCAACCACCACCATATCTATTTCTTTTTCAATGACAAACATTTTCATCACCTTAAAATCGGTGGGGTTGATGGGGACGTTGGTCCCTGTGAGGGCAGTTCCCGCATTGCCCGGAGCAATATAAATCTGTTCCGCTTTCGGACTTTGTGCGAGTTTCCAGGCGAGTGCATGCTCTCTACCTCCAGACCCTAAAATTAAGATGTTCATTTTTTTATGATTTTGCTTGCTGCATGGTCTTTTCAATGGTTTCCCAAAACTGTTCAGCGGTTTTGTCCCAGCTGAACATTCGACTTCTTTGGAAACCTTTTTCCATCAACTTCTTCCTTAAATCCGGAGCAAAAGTAATCTTTTTCATGGCTTCGGCAACTTCTTTTGTTTGGAACGGGCTAACCAACAGGGCTGCATCGCCAGCAACTTCAGGCATGGCAGTGATATTGGAGGTAATCACCGGGATTCCGGCTCTGAAAGCTTCCACAATGGGAATGCCAAATCCTTCAAAAAACGGGATAAAAGTCAGTGCCATAGCCGAACCCATCACGTTCTTTAGCTCTTCCGGCTCCATCCTGCCAGTAAAAATAACATGGTTTTTGTATGTCATGGATGTATAGGCTTTTTCTATATCACGGTTCCAGAACATTTTCTCACCTACCACCACAAGGCGGGTGTCTGAGGCTGTTTCACGAACGAATAAATCGAAAGCTTTGAGAAGACCGGCTATATTTTTTCGTGGGTTTAGTGCACCTACAAAAATGAAATAGGGACGTCCCTGCGATATTTCCTGCCGCGTCAGTTGCTGCTGCTCTTCTGAAATTGGTATATAAAGCGGGTTGACGCCGTTGAAAGCAACATCGATTTTGTCTGGGGCGATACCGTATTGCTTTACGATGTCTTGTTTGGTAAACTGTGAAACGGTTAGAATTCGGTCTGCTTTTCGGGCATAGCGGGGCGTAAAGTAGTTATAATATTTTTGTGGTAGCCAGGGCATCATTTCCGGATGGTGCACAAAATTCAGGTCATGGATAACCATCAAATTCCTGTAAGGAGAGGCTAGTGAATTGTATGCGTCGGGGGAGATAAAAATGTCGGGCTGAATCTTCTTCAGCGCCTTCGGAAGGGCGTACTCAAACCACCAGTAGTGCAACACCGGATGCCGCGCCGGTGGTGGGACAACTATAGGTATCACGTTATCAGAAAAAATGAATGATTTATCGTAACGTCTGTCAAACAAGAAATAGAAAGTGTGTTCCGGATGGGCTTTTACCATACGGCTGAAGCTTTCATAGGTAAACCAGCCAATGCCTTCCAGCTTGTTTTTCAGCAGTAACCGGGTGTTGACGGCAATTCTCAAGACCTGTTTTGTTTTTGGACAAAAATACCATTTTTGTTGCTTTGTTTTGGTGCGATGTTGGGAAGATGCATTTTTGCAAAAGGACTTTAATCACAGACGACAGACAGTTTTAAACTTCCAACTTCAAAAACATTTTTAATATGTTCGCTGATGGCCAGGGCGAGGCTGTGTGTCGCGTTTTAGTATTTAATTTTTTATTTACCGATATTTTTTAATGATTAACCCCTTATTCACAATGTATTGTAGTATAAAGTATGAGCTTTTGTTACAGGGCGTTTTTATTCATTTTTTGTCTTATTTAAAAATAAGTTTTTACCGCAAATTCAAATTGTTCAATAAAAATCTTTTTAAAATTCGTTATGTTATTTTGTTCGTAAAACAACAACATTGCTTTCTTGTAATCTATGCTATCCACTGTTCTGAATGAAATTGGACAATACTTGTGATTTATCAAAATTGCATTGCTTACTATTCTTGCAGTTCTTTTATTTCCGTCAACAAATGGTTGTATGTAAGAAATCAAAATCAACGCCAAAAGAGCTTGTTCAAAAACACTTTCCTTTTTATTCATCAAATCGCACATTCCTGATAATGCTTCTTTTATTTGAAATTCATTATCCATCGGTTTGTAATTTGTTCCGGATATTCCCACGCGTCTTTTCCTTATATTTCTATCCACAGCAAGTTCTTTTGTCAAAATACTGTGAATGTCTTCTATTTTTGATACTGTTAACGGAAATAAGTAATTGGGATTTGCAACAATAAAATCAATAGCATCTTTGTGATTAAGCAGCATTATTGCCTCTTCTTTCGATTTTCCGGCTGCTGTTTCCTTTTCTTTTAATAATCTTTCAGTTTCTAATAATGAGTAAGTGTTCCCTTCTATTTGTGATGATTTCCAACTTAAATCTATTGATAGGCGTTCTAATTCCTTTTTGTATTGAAAATCACTTAATTCCGATATGTTTTTTTCAAATTCACTTTGTAATGTAGTTAATTTTTGAATTTCATTTTCTGAAAACAAATTTACATTCGGAAGAATTTCGGTTATCATAGAAAAATTGAAATTCTCAATTACTTCTCTCTCATCAATTTCTTTTTCGAAATATCTGTCAATTTCAATTTCTTCAAATAATTTATAAAAATGGGAAAGTTTATATCTTGTTGCTTTTCCTTTTCCTGTTGATATAATTAGTTTTTTAGAAATCAGTTTTGATAAAATCCTCTTTATTGTTGCAAGACTTCTTTTCTCACTGATGCCTTGCAAAATTTCATTAGAGGAACAGTTTGGATTTTGTCTTATAAATTCTAATGTCAGATTTTCAATATTCATATCATATCATTTAGCTCACAAATATACTCAATTCGGCTCATATTCCAATAAAAGTGAGCCGTATTTTTGTTTTAATGAGCTACAACTCATTAAAAATTTACCATTCTGTGGCTTTTTTCTTTGCCATTCAAATCAAAATTCCCTATACCGGATATTTTTCATCTAATCCATTATATCGTGGATTTACAATTGCCTCAGCCAAATTCGTTTTCAGTACGTGATTCACTAACAGATATTCTAATTTCCGGAAAACAATAAATTGGGGATGGCTTTGTTTTGCTTCATTCTGTATGGGGTTACGGCCTGTAAAGGTAATAAATATTCTACCTGGCTTTAATTTGATTACCCGTTTTTCTTATAACAGATGCAAAACGTTCTTTATTAATTATCGCTAACTTGTGGTACCACACCGGATAAGCTATTTATCCTGGTAGAAGCCGGAAAAAGGGTCAACTAAAGAGCATGACGTATAGTAATTCTTTATTTTCATGGGATTGAAGGGGGCGAACGTAGCGTTTTTGTTCCGGATTCGGTTGAAAACTGTCTTTTCCTTCGCTACTTCACATTAAACTCCAGTAGCATTTCGTTCTCAATGAAGACCTCGAAATGGTCATTGATTTTTGTTGGGCCGACGCCCGAAGGGGTACCGGTGAAAATCAGGTCGCCAGGTTTTAGGGAGATAAACTGCGAAACGTAGGCGATAATCCGGTCGAAACTGAACATCATGTCGTGGGTGTTACCTTCCTGTCGGAGTTCACCGTTTACTTTTAATGAGAAACGCAGATTGTTAATGTCAGAAAACTGATTTTTGCTGACAAACTTTCCCACCGGGGCGGCGCCATCAAAGGCTTTGGCAATCTCCCAGGGAAGTCCTCTTTTCTTCTGTTCGGCTTGCAGGTCGCGGGCTGTGAAGTCGATGCCAATACCGATTTCATCAAAATATTTGTGTGCAAATTTCTCTTCGATGTGTTTGCCGTTGCGGTTGATTTTGAGTACAATTTCCGTTTCGTACTGCACATCTTTCGAGAAATCGGGATAAAAAAACGGATTGTTTTTCTGCAACAATGCCGTGTCTGGTTTCATGAAAAAGACCGGTTTTTCCGGAACGGGGTTGTTCAACTCTTTGGCGTGTTCGCGATAGTTGCGGCCGATACAAATTATTTTCATGGATATAAATTTTGAATTATATTACATGTCGTCAAGGGCTGAAGCCTATGGCTGGCTCATATTCCTGCCATGCGTAGTTTTATTTTGGTAAGCAGTTTTTTGGTGTAAAGTGGGAAATCGGCCTTTTGCATCCAGTCGTAGTAGGAGGGCTCTTTGCGGAAAACTTCCTCCACGGTTTTGCCTTTGTGTTTGCCGAAATTAATCACCTCTTCATCTTTGGCGTTGTAGATAATCTGCCCCATAAGATCGGCGTTGCGGTGATGGGTTGAGAATTTCGCCAGTGCTTCCATATCGTTAACCACGGGTGTGCCTGTCTGTCCCTCTTTGTCGGTAAAGGCTGTGCCGGCATAACGGTCGAGTTGTGCTTTCAGCACTTCGTAGGTGGCGGTTACATCGGCTTCGGCAGAATGGGCATTTTCCAGCTCCTTTTGCAGGTAAAAGCGGTAAGCTGCTTTCAGGGTGCGTTGTTCCATTTTCATGAAGATATTCTGCACATCGATAAAATGGCGGTTTTCCACCTCAAAATCCACGCCGGCACGCAGAAACTCTTCTACGAGCATGGGAATGTCGAAGCGGTTGGAGTTGTATCCGGCAAGGTCGCAGTTGGTGAGAAAACGATGAATGTCTTTGGCCACCTGTTTAAACGTGGGTTTGTCTTTGACACTTTCCTGTGAGATGCCATGAATTTTCTCTGCTTCTTCCGAAATGGGGTAATCGGGATTCAGCAGCCAGGTTTTGGTCTCTGTGGTACCGTTGGGGTTTGCTTTGATGATACAAAGTTCGATAATACGGTCTTTGGAGACATTCAGTCCGGTACTCTCGATATCGAAGAAGGCCAGTGGTCGCTTGAGGTTTAATTCCATATTTTTTCTTTAATGCCGGTGTTTTTATTCGTGGCAAAGCTAAGGTTTTTTGGGATTGGTCAAGATACAAGTTAGCTTGCACAAGAGCTCTGTGTGCAAAACTTGTTCTGGTTAGGATGGATAATGGTCAATCAATTGTCAGGCAAATTGTTTCCCTTTCGCAATTTCACTTTTTCGTCTCTTCGTCACCCCTTAGCTCTTTCTTTGCGGGAGGGATGGAAGTGGCAGCGCCCGACGGCAGAAGTGGATGTGGAGCAGGCCGGTGAGAGCGACCAGAGGAAGCTACTGGCCGGCCGTGGCGAAACACCACTTGTGCTGCCGGGACTAAAACGGACAGCCCGTGGTAGCCTGTGGGTTGGCCCGCCCTGAAAATGTTTCCGATTGCTACTGACAAAAAGCCCTGTTTATTTAAAAATGTTTCTAAATACAAGTGTCTTTTCAAAATATATCATTGCTTTTGCGTTAATGAAAAAGTAAATACCCTACTTTTGGGACGTCATTAATGATACTATAAAAGTTAAATCGTATGAATTTACACGAATATCAAGGAAAATCTATTCTGAAAGGTTACGGAGTATCTGTCCCCGTAGGCATTGTGGCTGCATCGCCCGATGAGGCAGTGAAGGCTGCCAAAGAGATCCAAAAACAGACCGGTTCGGACAAATGGGCTGTAAAAGCGCAGGTGCATGCCGGTGGCCGCGGAAAAGGCGGCGGCGTGAAAATCGCCAAAAGTCTGGACGAAGTGAAGCAGTATGCCGACCAGATTATCGGCATGTATTTGGTGACCCCACAGACCAAAAAAGAGGGGAAACTGGTAAGACAGGTACTCATCGAACAAAATATCTACTATCCCGGCCCTGAAAATGTGGAAGAGTATTACATGAGTATATTGCTAAACCGCGATTTGGGACATAACATGGTGATGTATTCGCCCCGCGGCGGAATGAACATTGAAGCGGTTGCTGCCGAGACACCTGATGAGATTTATACCGAAATCATCGATCCCAAAGTGGGTTTGCAGGGCTTCCAGGCACGTCGTATTGCCTTTAACCTGGGGCTTAGTGGTGTGGCTTTCAAAGAGATGGTGAAATTCGTTTCTGCTCTTTACCGTGCTTACGAGAGTATTGATGCCAGCCTTTTTGAAATTAATCCGGTCATTAAAGCGGCTGATGGAAAAGTGTATGCTGCTGACGCCAAAGTGGTGGTGGACAACAACGCTCTTTTCCGCCACAAAGATATTGCTCATATGCGCGATGTTCAGGAAGAAGATCCTGCCGAAGTGGAAGCCGGAAGTTACGACCTGAACTTTGTGAAACTGAATGGTAACGTGGGCTGTATGGTGAATGGTGCCGGACTGGCCATGGCTACTATGGATATAATTAAAATGTCGGGCGGCGATCCGGCTAACTTCCTGGATGTGGGCGGCTCGGCTGATGCCAAAAGAGTGGAAGCCGCTTTTCGTATCATTCTGAAAGATCCCAGCGTGGAGGCTATTCTGGTAAACATTTTTGGTGGTATTGTCCGCTGCGACCGTGTGGCACAGGGCATTGTGGATGCTTATAACAGCATTGGTGAAATAAAGGTACCGATTATCGTTCGTTTGCAGGGAACTAATGCCATAGAGGGCAAAGAGCTGATTGACAAATCGGGTTTGAAAGTTCTCTCTGCTATTCGTCTGCAGGAAGCTGCCGAACTGGTAAACAAAGTGGTGAGTGCATAGGGTATCTCCTCTTAAACCCATAGCAGAAATTTGTAATTCTTACTAAAAGGCTGTTCGCACTGGCGGATAGCCTTTTTTTGCTGTTGCTAATGATACGGGTTCATTGCTTCTGATGCCAGAATATCTATCCTCATTTTGCTGTTTTCATCATCCATAATCAATCTGAAAAGTTTTATCTTTGTACCATGCAGAAAGAACCTGTTTTGTTGGACTTAAAGTCGATCCCCCACGTTGTTGGGCAGGGAGCACTAGAGCGGGCTGCCACCTTTTTCTCAGATTATACAAATGTTTTTGTTTTGGTAGATGAAAACACGGAGAAACTTTGTCTGCCCGTACTTCGGAATGTCCTTTCCGGCAGCAACATAGCTGGTGTTATAAAGATTAAAAGCGGTGAGTTGAACAAAAATATTCAGACGGCTTCGGTTATATGGCAGCAGCTTACACAGTTTCATGCAGAGCGAGATTCGTTACTGGTAAACCTTGGCGGTGGTGTAATTACCGATATAGGCGGATTTGCTGCTGCTACCTTTAAGCGGGGGATAGACTTTGTGAATATCCCCACCACGCTCCTCGGACAAGTGGATGCCGCCATCGGTTCCAAAACGGGTGTCGATTTTAAGGAATACAAAAATCAGGTTGGGCTTTTTGCCGATCCCCAAGCCGTTATCATCGATCCTGTTTTTCTGGATACACTTGATCAGAAGCAGTTCCTGTCGGGATTTGCCGAAATGCTGAAATATGCACTGATTATGGATATCTCGCTATGGGAAATGATGGATAACCGGTATTTTGACGCTATGCATCCGGATTTGGAGCGTATGGTTATTCGTTGTGTTGGCGATAAAATTTCTATTGTAGAAGAGGATAAACATGAATCTGGTTTGCGCAAGCTATTGAATTTTGGACACACGGTGGGGCATGCGCTGGAGACATTTTTCCTGAAAACGGATACGCCTGTTACGCATGGTGAGGCAGTGGCTGCCGGAATGATTTGTGCCACAAGGATTTCTTCCCGGTGGCCTGGATTTGATGACCGTTCATCGGACCAGATTTACAAAATGATTGACCGGAATTTCCCGCGGCTTTCTTTTTTACAAAAAGATATTATAGGGATTATGCGGTTGATGCAACAGGACAAAAAAAACAAAGCCGGTCAGCTTCATTTTACACTGCTGACGAAATTGGGTACGGCAGTGCCGGATGTGGTGGTGCCGGAAGAAAAAGTGAAGGAGAGCCTTCGATTTTATTTACGAAACCAATGAGCTATCATTATGCTTAAAATTAATTATAATAATAAGGAACTGGCTGGCACTTTCGGTTTGCCGGCGTCCAAAAGCCTCAGTAACCGGTTGCTGATCATGCGTGCACTTCAGCGGAGTAAGGTACTTTTCGACAACCTCTCTGAGGCCGACGATACTTATATGATGCGGCTTTATCTTAGCTTTATCAATACTTGTGCCGGTTCGGATATTCCGCTTTCACTGGACACGCATAACGCGGGAACTGTTTTCCGATTTCTGCTGGCTTACCTGGCCCGTCAGGATGGAAAATGGTTGCTCACCGGTGGCGAGCGTATGTGTCAGCGTCCTATTGGGGCATTGGTGGATGCGCTGCGCAGCCTTGGAGCCGATATTAAATACACCGAAAAAGAGGGTTTCCCGCCTTTGCTCATTCATGGGAAAAACCTGAATGGTGGTGTGGTAGAGCTGAATGCCTCTTCCAGTTCCCAGTATGTCTCGGCACTGATGCTTATAGCTCCTCATCTGCCAGGGGGGCTGACAATCAGGCTAAAAACTGAACCTGTCTCCTCCGCTTACATTGACATGACAGCCACGCTGATGCAGGATTTCGGTGCAGAAGTCTCGGTATCCAAAAAAGAAGTTCGGGTAGAGGAGGGAAGCTACAGCGTTGAAAGGGTAAGCGTAGAACGCGACTGGAGTGCTGCTGCTTTCTGGTACGAAATGGTAGCTTTCAAGGCTGGTGCCAGTGTGCATCTTCCCGGATTGTCTAAAAACAGCGTGCAGGGTGATCGATTCCTGACTACCGTGTTTGCCAAACTGGGAGTACACTCTGATTTTACGGAAGATGGACTTGTCCTGACCCATACCGGTAAGGTTGCTGAAACCATTGACTTTGATTTTGCTAATGCACCTGACATTGTTCCTTCGGTGATGGTGGCTTGCGCCGGACTGGGCGTTGAAGCACGTTTTAGCGGTATTGAACATCTACGCATCAAAGAATCGGATCGTATTTTAAGTATGCAGCAGGAGTTGGGAAAAATAGGGACTAAAATTGTACCGGATGGTAAACATTATATACTTTATCCAGAAAAATCGCCTGTTGGGAAATTAATTTTCAACAGCCACGGCGACCACCGGATGGCCATGAGCCTTGCTCCATTGGCCATGAAGTTTGGAACAGTTATGGTAATAGAACCAGATGTGGTGAAGAAATCATACCCTGGCTATTGGGATGAAATGGAAAAGACTGGTATATTTATGTTGGAAAACATAAACGATTGATATTTATATAGGATTGGAATGAAGAAAAAGAAAATAACTGACGTTGACCTTTTTATTCCCTGCTTTATTGACCAGGTTTATCCGCAAACCGGTTTTAATATGGTGAAAGTACTTGAGAAAGCAGGCTTGAAAGTGCATTATAATCCCAACCAGACTTGTTGCGGCCAAATGGCTTTTAACAGCGGTTTTTGGGATGAGGCCAAAAAACTGGGTATCAAGTTTATGGATGACTTTGCTTCTGGGCGGCCCATCGTTGGCCCATCGGCGAGTTGCATTGGCTATGTTAGAAATAATTATAAGGAGCTATTTCATAATTCGTCCTACCATTTGGAATATAAACGGATGAAACAGAATATCTTTGAAATTACTGATTTCCTGGTAAACGTTCTTCACAAAACGGATTTCGGTTCTGTTTTTGAACATAAAATCACCTACCACGATTCATGTGCCGCCTTGCGCGAATACGGCCTAACCGACGAACCCCGCGCACTATTGAAAAATGTGAAAGGGCTGGAGCTTATCGAAATGGAGAATACCCATACCTGTTGTGGTTTTGGTGGTACTTTTTCGGTGAAATTTGAACCCATCAGCACGGCTATGGCAGAACAAAAGGTGCAGAACGCACTGGCAACAGGTGCCGAATACATCGTCTCTACCGATTCCTCCTGCCTTATGCACCAGTATGGCTATATAAAGAAACACAAGCTTCCAATCAAGGTGGCGCACATTGTGGATGTACTGGCATCGGGCCTTTAAGATTTATTACAGAATATTTATTAAAAGGTACAATTATGAATAAGCAAACTATGAAATATCCTGCGTTTTTTGATTCTATCGAACCCATTGTTTTGCAGGATGATCTGACCGAATTCCTTGGCTCTGCAGAAAGAGGAATAATTGAGATAAGTTATCTTGATGTGGTGAAAATGGCCGGACACAGTTGTGGGGTTGTTGCCGGTGCTTACCTGATGGCTCAAAAAGCACTGCCAGCATTGTTCGGGACGGAACTACCACGAAGAGGAGATATTAAAGTGGAACTTAGGCGTGCCCCTGAAACGGATAATGCTGGTGTAACAGGATCTGTTTTGGCAAATATCACCGGCGCTGCTTATCAGCAGCTTGGGTTTAGCGGGATACAACAAGGGCGTTTTAGTCGCCGGAATTTGCTGCTTTTTGGCGTGGATATAGATGCGGATGTCCGTTTTACCTGTTTGGATACCGGGAAGTCAGTGGAAGTCAGTTACCGTCCGGCTAAAGTGGTGATGCCGAAAAAGATATTGATGTCGGCTATTGGTCCGGAAGCTACGGAAGAATCAAAAGCCACATTCCACAAACGTTGGCAGGAGATGGTGAGGACAATCTTTGACCATGCCGATGAAGTGATTGAAGTGCGCTAAAACTCATTATTTGCAGTTTTAGTTTCTGTAGAGGCCATACTGTACAAATTATCCGAGGTGTTTGGTAACGATCCTCAATAATTCATTTCTTGGAATTGGTTTGGTAATGAAATCATCGCAACCGGCTAAGGAGGCGGCCTTTTTATCCGAGGCGAAAGCGTGTGCGGTTTGTGCAATTATCGGTAATGCAGGTCGGAATTCTTTAATCTTCATGGTGGCTTCCAGCCCATTTATCCCGGGAAGCTTTATATCCATTAACACCAGTCCTATTTTCGGATTCTCCCGGCACATTTCGATGGCCTCTAACCCGTTGGTGGCATGAAGCCACTCCATTTCCCCCAGTCTAAGTACTGTTTTCAAATAGAGAAAACTTGTCTCATCATCTTCAACTATTAAAATGACAGGATTATCCTTTTCATTCCTTATCTGCAACTCGTCGGCTGGAGAACTCGTTTGTTTGCCGGAAGGATGATAGGGGAGGGAGAAATAGAATGAAGTTCCTTTTCCGACTTCCGATTTGAGCCACATCTTACCGCCGAGAAGTTTCACAAGACCTTGGCTGATGGGCAGGCCGAGACCGGCACCTTCATAGTCGCGCGACATGGAGATATCGGCCTGGTAAAATCGCTCAAAAATACGCGTCTGATGTTCCTTTGGGATACCTCTGCCGGTATCGGCTACACGGAACACAACCTCTTTGCCTGAGATCTTATATCCGAAGTCGATGTCCCCGGTATTGGTAAACTTGAAGGCGTTGTTCAACAGGTTGCTAACGATCTGGCTTATTTTATCTTCATCGGATATTATGACGCTTTCTTCGTCTGGCAGTGCCTGATGATACCGGAAATGAATATCTTTCTTTTCTGCCTGTATCCTAAACATTTGCCAAATTTCTTTCATAAGTTTGTTTAGCACAAAAGGTTTGGCCTGAGTGTGAATACTTCCAGCTTCTATTCTGGAAAGATCCAGAATATTGTTGATAAGAGCCAACAGCCGGTTTCCACTGGTTTTAATAAAGTTGGCATAGGTTCGCATCTCATATATGTCGATGTTGTCATTTGTCAGCAAATCGGCAAACCCAAGAATTCCGTTCAGCGGGGTACGAATTTCGTGTGACATATTTTGTAGGAAAGCAGTCTTCAGTCTATCGCTTTCCTCTGCATTTTCTTTGGCTCGGATTAAGTCGGTAACCATTTTCTTCTTTTCCGTGATATCCTCTTTAACACCGACGAAATGGGTAGTTTCACCCGCATCGTTGAAAATGGGTGAGATGAGTTCACTTTCCCAATATAGCTCACCGTTTTTCTTTTTGTTATGAAGCTCCCCTTTCCACTCTTTTCCTGACAGAATAGTTTTCCATAGCTGCTCGTAAAAAGCTTTGTCATGTTCTCCCGATTTAAGGATTCTTGAATTTTTACCAAGAACCTCTTTGTAGTTGTAGCCTGTAACTGCTGTGAACTTGGGATTTACATATTCAATGTTTCCGTCAGTGTTGGTGATCACTATAGTTACCGGGCTTTGTTCTGTTGCTTTCGAAAGTTTCAGGTTAAACTCCGCTGTCTTTTTTTCTTCAATATACAGGCTGAGCTGGTTGGCGATTGTACCCATTATCTCCATAGCTTTTTCATCATAAGCCATAGGGTTATCATAGCTTTGTATCACAATCACTCCCAGTATCTTATTTTTGATGATGAGCGGTGCTCCCAACCATGATTCAGCCCGTTTGCCAACAAATTCAATCTCACCCTGGTCGGCTAGCTTTTTAATCTCGTTCTTTTTGAATATCAGAGGTTTTCTGGCTTTTATTACTCTTCCTGACAATGTCTTCTCAACGGGGAATTCCTTAATAAATTCTTTTTCGTCCTCGCCAAATTGCGTCGTTAAGGTGTTGGTTTTGTTGTTGAAGAGTGCTATAAATAAGTTCCTGGCATGAATAATTTTGTTTAATTCATTTTTTACAGTTATGAATAGGTTGTGTGACGTTGGAGAGGTAACCATGCTATTGGCAATATTGAATTGTATTTCCTGAATTTGCTGGTTGCGTTTTTCTTCGGTAATATCTTTTACAGCACCCATAATACCGGTTAGTCTGTTTCTTTCATAATCCCAAATGGGAAAGCTTGATGACCTGACCCAGATTGTCCTCCCGGTTTTATGCTTAATACGCACTTCAATGGTTGCTTTCTGGTTCTTCCTTAGTTTTTCAATTGCTTTCCTTTCTACCGCCAAATCATCCGGATGTAAAATACTTCGCCAGGCATCTGGTATCTCATATTCTTCTAAAGTATATCCTGTAATTTTCTCAAAGGAGCCGGCAATCCATCTTTTCTTGGTATTGCCTTTTTCATTAATCTGGTTTTGGAAAATATAATCTGAGGTCAGACCGGAAATTATCCGGTATCGCTCTTCGCTTAGCCGTAAATCTTCTTCTGCTTTCTTTTGTTCTGTGATGTCTTTTGCCAGGGCAATAACTACATCTTTGCCAAAATACTTCCCGGGATAAAGGCGAATATTTTTTGGGAATATTTCGCCATTTTTTCGTTTTCCCCAGAATTCAAATTCTTGTTTCTCTCCGTGAAAGGCTTTTTTCACCAATTTGGAAACTTTAGGGATGTCGTTTTTGCCGGGGGCGCTGAGAAATGCCGGTGTCTTGCCAATGAAGAAATCATGATTATAGCCATACATCTCCTCAGCTCCTTTGTTCACTTCTACAAAGGTGCCATCTTTATCTTGCAGGTAAATAGCTTCAAGGACACTATTGAAAAGCCCCCTGAAACTTTCTTCACTTTCAATTAATGTTTTCTCGGTTAATTTCCGTTTGGTGATATCAGTAAAAATACAATGGGACTGGATGAAATGTCCCCCCTCATCATAGCTGGCTCTCCCTTCAATTTCTGCCCAAAATGTGGAGCCATCTTTTCTGAACATTTCAAACTCATAATTATGAAGCGTTCCGGTTTGAGTAAATTTTAGAAATGCAGATTTAATTATGTTGACGGAAGCAGATGGTATAAACTCTATAAAGTTATGTCCGATAATTTCGTCTAATCTGAAACCGGTAGTCTCCAGAAAGGCTTTATTTACTTCAACATAGTTTCCGTTACTGTCGAGAGACTGGTAGCTCAAGGGGGCATCTTCAAAAAGTAACCTGAATTTTCTTTCGCTTTCGCGTAACATAAATTCGGCTTTTCTACGTGCATCAATCTCCATTTTCAAATCCTCAAGCAGATCCAGTGAGGCAGACTGGGCTCGTTCCAGTTTGCGCGTACGCTCGGCCACCATGGCTTCAAGACGTTTCTTTTCGTTCTTTTTATTGTCGATGCTCTTTTTTATTTTTAGCATGGCACGTATCTGGGCTATCAACTCGGGCTCATCAATCGGTTTTCCGAGAAATCCTTCTGCACCCAGCTCTAGTGCCTTGATACGGCTCTTCTTATTCGTCTTCAATGCCGTAAGAAAGACAACGGGGATGTCTTTTAATCCGGGGGCTCTTTTTAATCGGCGACAAACTTCAAACCCATCCATTTCGGGCATTATGATATCCAGTATTATGACATCCGGATTCACTGTTGAAGCCAGCTCTAGTCCATCTTTTCCATTGAGAGCGGTATAAACAGCTGCCTTCGGAAAGGCCTCTGTTATCACCGCTTTTAAAACAGTCAGGTTATCCCGAAGATCATCAATGGCTAAAATTTTCAAAGTCATGTTGTTATTCTTTAAAAAAGTGTTTAATGGTTTTTTCGAGTTTATCAATATCGATGGGTTTTGAAATATATCCGTCAAATCCGTAGTGCAGTATCTCGTCGCGGTCAGCAGTCATGGCACTAGCTGTTACGGCTACAATGGGGATATGTTGCAGCCTTTTTTCTTTTCTGATGGCATCGAAAGCTCTAAAGCCGTTCATCACGGGCATGGCAATATCCATCAGGATAAGGTCAGGACGATATGTTTTGGCTTTGGTAATGCCATCCTGGCCGTCATAAGCCTCAATTATTCGGTAATTTTCGTCAAGCAGACTTTTTATGGTGAGCAGGTTGTCCACATTATCTTCCACCACTAAAATCAGCGGCTTTTCTCCCGGCTGTATTTCAACATTCCTGCTGGTCTCTACCTTTTGACTCTGCTCTTCAACGGAAATTTCCTTTTCGGGAAATACCATGTCAAATACTAACTGCAACAGCTGCTCTCGGTTCACATCTCCCTTTTGAAGCAGCTGATAGATGTGGTTATGCCTTAAGTTTTTCAGGTCTTTTCCTTCAAGATGTTTGGCGGTTAGTACCAGCACGGGGAGTTTGGCGGTATCCACATTGGCGCGGACGGCCTCCAACACTTGAAAACCATCTATTTCGGGCATCATCAAATCCAGAATCATAGCATCGGGCAGCGTTTTGGCAATTTGCTCCAACGCCTCGCGGCCATTGTGAGCTATCAGCACCTGAAAGCCCGCTTCATGCAGAATGTCTTTAAGCTGAATGATAGCCGGCTCGCTGTCTTCCACCACCAAAATGATTTTTTCTTTGGCCTGTACCTTATTATCTTTAACTGCTTTCTTTCCCCTGGCAACGGAAGGCCTGCGGATTACAGGAGAATTTTCGTTTATTTTGGTTTCTGCAGGCTCCAAAGGCAGAATAAGAGTGAATACCGAACCTTTTCCGGGTGTACTTTCCACTTCAATAGTGCCCCCCAGCAAGTGAGCGTATCTTATAGATATGGAAAGTCCCAGCCCTGTTCCTCCGTATTTGCGTGAAGTGCTGCTGTCAATCTGCCGGAATTCATCAAAAATATTGGCAATCTGGTCAGATGGAATTCCTATTCCGGTATCACTCACACGAATATGCATGTATTTGTCTTTCTCAAAAGCAGTTACCTCAACTTTACCTTTTTCGGTAAATTTTACTGCGTTACCGATGAGGTTTTGCAGAATGTGCCGGATCTTATTACCATCACTTCTCAGTGGGGGCAGGCCTTCTTTTATCAATGATTTTAGAGAGATTTTATTCTCCCTGGCTTGTGGGTCAATTAGGGTTGTCATTTCGTTTACCAGCTCTTTTATGTCAACGTCGGCCTGCTCTATTTCAACACGTCCTGATTCGATGCGCGACAAATCCAACACATCATTAATCAATTCGAGTAGTTGCTTGCCATTACGTTCGATGACATCGATATAAGAATACTCTTCCTCCGGGATAGATGTTTTTAGTTTTCTCTTTAATACACTTGATAGCGCTATCACCGAATTAAGTGGCGTACGCAATTCATGACTCATATTGGAAAGAAAAGTCGATTTCAGTCGGTTAGCTTCATCTAATTGGTTTTTCTGCATCTTCAGTTCCGTATTTTGCCTGCTAAGTTCTGTTGATTGTGCCGAAAGCTCCTTCCCCTGAATCTCCAGTTCGGTATTTTGCTTTTCTAACCGTGTAGATTGTTCCATAATCTGATGGAATAGAAGAACCCCGTGGATACGGGCGGTGAGAGAAGGGAAAATATTGTGTAGCAGTAGCAAAGCCTCATCCGTGTATGAATAGATGCTGGCAAGGGAAATAATTGCTACTGTTTCTTTTTGGGAAATAATAGGAATAGTGATAATCTCTCTCGGCTTAAAATTACCGCTTGTGGTAGCAAAAGTAAAGGAAGTGTCATCGGGTATTTCCTGTAAATGAATGATTTTTTTGCCGGATAAAGCCTTGCCGAATTCTCCTTCTTTCAGCTTAGCTGAAAATCGTGTTCTGGCTTTCGCCGAAAGGCCAAGGGATTCAAACAGAATAAATTCGGATTTTTCATTATTAAGCAAATAAAAGGCTGCTATTTGAGACCCGCTGAAATCAAGCAGTTCATTTATTAAGGACTTGGAAAAAGCACTCAGGTCATCTCTTTTGAATAGCGTTGTGTTAAAATCATTCTCTTTTTGTTCCAGCGCTACCTTAGCTTGAATGGTTGTGGCCAACCGGTTAAATGAAGCCGAGAGTTCGCCTAGTTCATTTTTTGATTTGTAGTGGCTTCGGGCTTCCATATTTCCATCGCCAAACTGCCGGGTAGTATGGATTAGCTCTCTTATCGGGGTACGAATACCTTTAATCAGCCAATAGAAAATTATCAATAACAAAATAAATAAGATTCCAAGCACAACCAGCATCCGTGTGCCTGATGATTTTCTTTTTTGTATGGCTCGTTTATAATCTGAATACGCGTTGCTTTTAAAAAAAGTGCTAATGTCAGAGATCTCTTTCATAAATTTTGTTACGTTATTTTCTCCTTCTTCGCTGTTTCTCATTGCATTTAGTGCTTCATCTTTTTGCCCGTTACGCAAAAAATCAATAATATTACCCCTAATCACTTTCCAGCGTATAAAGTCATTATAGGCCTTATTTATTAAGTCGGAAGGGCCTACATAGCTTTGACGGAGAATGTTAAAACGTTTTTGGGCGTCAGTTTCACGAAGGTCAATATTCTGTAAAATGTCCTGAGTTTTCTGGTTGTCGTTTACCAAAAAAAGTTCTTTCATCCCCATGTTCATGCTGATAATATCTGCTTCAATTCCTCCTATTGCCCGTCTCATAGCGAGGTGATGGTGATAGAAATCATTGACCTGACTCCACATTGTATCGTTTTGCTTTCTGGCTGCCCCGGCAAAGAGTACTAAAATCAGTAGGATAGCACCAAATGCGGCTCCAATTTGTATTTTGGTTGATAAATTTTTAAGCTTCATTTTTCTATTTTAAGATTTGCATGCTACAGGGGCATTATATATGTAAAATTTGTCCGGAAAAATTTTATTACTTTTTTTTTATTGTTTATTGAATACTTCTTGATTTCTTATATTGAAAAATAGCAGCTGGAGGGCACACCGCGTGCAGTTTGTATTTGGCAAGGATTTCCCTCTCCGAGGTGCCGGTCATTATCATGCCTCCGCTTGTTAGGTTTTTTATTAGTTTTTGAACGATTTTATTTCTGATTTTAGCGTTGTAGTAGATAAATAGATTGCTACAGTAAATCAGGTCAAAAGAGCCGTAAATACTGTCTGGCGGGCTGATAGTTTTGGTATCCAATATGTCGTAAATAGAAAATGCAACCAGTTCTCTGATACGGGGTATTAATTTATAGCCTTTACCATCGGGATAGAAATATTCATTCAGATATTTTAAAGGGACTTTTTGCAATTGGTCAACCGGATAAAAACCTTCTTTTGCTTTTTCTATCTCAGACTGACAAATATCAGAGGCAAAAATCTGAACAGTTATATTGCTGTAATAGAGTGTTTTCATGCGGTCAATAATCATGGCCAGCGAATAGGCTTCCTGCCCGGCTGCCGCTGCCGCCGACCAAATACGGAACTCGCCTTTTTCAGAATTATCTTTTTTGGAGAAAAAAGTGGGTAAAAGCCACTGCCTCAGCAAAGCGAAAGTGAGCGGGTCTCTGAAAAACTCGCTGTAAGTAACGTTGAAAGAACTGACAAAAACTTTTGCCTCTTCGGGGTGCTCTTTTAGAAAATTATAATAATTTCCGGGAGACCGAAAGCCGGCCTCAACGATTCTCCTTTTCAGCGTGTGACGAAAAAATTCGTTATCAAACATGGATAAATCTTCTCCTCTTGAAAGTTTAATAAAACGAATTATATTTGATATTGCATTTTGCATCAAGCCGGATGTTGTTTCGTACCTCCAAATAACAGAATATGTGATCCCTGACGCAAAATTACATAAAATTGACAGCTACTTTACTAATTTCCATTAAGGTTTAAAAGTTAATTA
>CAYYOW010000021.1:0-27521 GCA_964473395.1 uncultured Lentimicrobiaceae bacterium
ATTACAAAAGGCTGTTGCTGCGACAACTTTTCTTCGCCCATTTTACAGAAATGCTACCACAACGGTTTACTCCTGATGTTTTGTTCTCAAAAAAGATGGTTTCATGAAAAATATAGACTCCAAAGGACACGTCTCCGGCAAATCGGTTTACCTTGACGACATTCCGGTAAGGCAAAACACATTGTATGCTGTTGTGTTGGACGCCACGACAGCGCATGGAAAAATCCTTTCGCTGGACATAACGGAAGCCGAAAAGCAACCTGGCGTAGCGGGTATTTTTACTTACAAAGACATCCCCGGCGAAAACCAAATTGGTGGCATCGTTCCCGATGAAACCCTGTTAGCAGAAGAGGAGGTCTTTTTTCAGGGCGAACCGGTAGCCATGGTGGTAGCCGAAAGTGAAACTATTGCCCGTGAAGCACGCAAGAAAATCAAAATCAGCTATAAAGAACTGGAAGTCGTAACCGATCCACGCGAAGCCGCATCCAAAGGATTACTGTTAATGCCGCCACGTACTTTTGCCATGGGCAATCCGGAAGTACGCTGGAATAATTGCAAATATCTTTTCAGCGGAAGCACAGAAATAGGAGGTCAGGAACATTTGTACATCGAAACACAGGGCGCTTACTGTTTTCCCATGGAAAACGGCAACTTGATGGTCTATTCGTCCACACAAAGCCCGACGGCTGTGCAACGTGCCATTGCCAAAGTGCTGGGGCTGTCCATGCACAATGTCCAGGTAGATGTTACCCGGCTGGGTGGTGCTTTCGGTGGAAAAGAGGACCAGGCAACCATTTGGGCCTGTCTGGCCTCGCTGGCGAGTCATCTCCTGCAGAGGCCTGTGAAACTGGCACTTTCGCGCCACGACGACTTACGTATGACTGGAAAACGGCATCCTTATTCTTCCGATTTTAAAATCGGATTGTCGGAAGAGTTGAAAATATTGGCTTACGAGGTAACCTATTACCAAAACGGGGGAGCTGTGAACGACCTTTCACCGGCTATCGCCGACCGGACACTTTTTCACACCACCAACTCCTATTTTATTCCGAATGTAAAAGCTACACTTTACAGTTGCAAAACCAACCTGCCACCCAACACTGCCTTTCGTGGGTTTGGCGGACCACAGGGCATGTTTGTCATCGAGTCAGCCATTGCTAAAGCTGCCAAAGAACTTGGTATTCCCGCCAGCGTCATCCAGGAGAAAAACCTGCTGAAAGAAAACGACCTTTTCTATTACGGGCAGAAAGCCACACAGGTAAATATTAGAAAATCCTGGAAAACAGCCTTTCGGGAGTTCAAAATTTCACAAAAGCAAAAGGAGATTAAAGCTTTTAACCGGAAAAATAAGTTGATGAAAAAGGGGCTGGCTTTGATGCCAATTACCTTTGGTATCTCTTTTACAGCCACCATGTTGAACCAGGCACGGGCACTCGTACATGTTTACACCGATGGAAGTGTGGGTATCAGCACTGGTGTTATCGAAATGGGACAAGGTGTAAATACCAAGCTGGTGCAAGTGGCCGCGCAGATGTTTGGTATCGATGCCATACGGATTAAAATAGAAAGCACCAACACCACACGGGTGGCCAACACTTCGCCCACGGCGGCAAGCGCCGGCGCCGACCTCAACGGACAAGCACTTATGGTGGCTTGTAAAGCCATTGTACAAAGGCTGAAAAAGGTGGCTGCCGACATCATTGGTGTGAAAGCAGGGAAAATTAATCTACGCGATGAACAGGTTTTTACCGGAGGAAAAGATATAGGAATTTCCTGGGATAAACTTGTTACCGAAGCCTACTCAAGGCGTATCAAACTATCGGAAACCGGCCATTATTCCACACCCATTATCTATTTTGATAAAGAAAAAGGGCAGGGACATCCGTTTGCTTACCATGTTTACGGAACAGCTGTCCTCACGGCTAAAGTAGATTGTCTGCGCGGTATTTACGAAATGGAAGAGGTGCAGATTATTCATGATTTTGGTAAAAGTATGAACCAAACTATTGATACTGGACAAGCAGAAGGAGCCGCAGTACAAGGAATTGGGTACATGACCATGGAAGAACTGGCTTATGATAAGTCGGGACGATTGCTGTCGAACAGCCTCTCCACCTATAAAGTACCGGATATTTATTCAGCACCCAAAGTGTTAGTTGTAAAGCCGTTGAAAGCTACCGGACACAAACTGGCCATTTTAAAATCGAAGGCGGTGGGTGAGCCGCCGCTGATGTACGGTTTGGGCGCCTATTTTGCTATCAGGAATGCGATACGTGCTTTCAACCCTGATTTTGACACTTTTGATACGCCTGCCACACCGGAAAAAGTGCTGATGGGTTTATATGGAAAAGTAAAGGACAAAAGAGATAAAAACAGCTAATATTTCATGCAACAAATTTTTTCTTTCATACAACCCCGGCTTTCACAGGGTAGAAAAGTCATACTAATGACCGTGATTGGTCGTGAGGGAAGCAGCCCGGGAAAACAGGGATTTAAAATGGTGGTGGCCTCCGATGGCAGTTTCACTGGCTCTATTGGCGGTGGTGTTATGGAGCACAGGCTGGTGGAGCAATGCAAACGTCTGTTGAAACGAAAAGAGCCTCAACAGCCTTTCCTTGTGTTTCAGGAACATAATCCGGAAGCCACGGTCAACCGCTCGGGTATGATCTGTTCCGGAGGGCAAACGGTTGCTTTTACTCCTTTGGAGGAAAAAGATCTTACAACAGTCAACGCTATCCTTGAAACGGATAAACAACAGCAAAAAGGTGTTGTCAGGTTCTCAGAAAAAGGCTTGTTTTTTGAGGTCGGCGAGCAAATGCAGGTAATTTCAAAAAGTAAGGTAATTTCCGAAAACCAGTGGGAATATACCGAACAAGCCGGCATGCCAAACACGCTTTACATCTTTGGCGGAGGCCATGTGGGCTTAGCTTTGTCAAAAGTCTTCCGTAACCTGAATTTCAAAATTCATCTGTTTGACAACCGCTCGGAAATAAACACATTTGAAGAGAACCAGTTTGCCGATGAAAAGCAAATTGTTAATTACAACAACGTTGTTTCCCTTGTACCGGAAGGGTTTAACGTTTATGTGGTTATCGTAACCTTCGCCCACAAAAGTGATGAACAGGTTCTGGAACAGATGCTGGGCAAAAGCATGAAATACTTAGGCCTCATGGGGAGTACCAAAAAGATTGAGACCATTTTTGGCCGGTTAAAACAAAAAGGATTTACTGAAGAACAGCTGAAAAAGATACATGCACCCATTGGCTATCCCATCAACAGTGAAACTCCTGCCGAAATTGCCGTGAGTATTGCTGCACAGGTTGTTGCTGTTAAAAACGGGGGATAACTCTTTCATTCAATTCCGAACCGCTTTCAGGTAAGGCCGGTGGGAAGAAAGCACAAAAAATATCCAACAAAAAAGCCCGGCAAGACCGGGCTTTTTTGTTGGATATTTTTACCTTGACTAATAAAAGGTAATTCTGTTATCTACAATATCGGAAGCATCTTTTATGGCAACGTAAGGATAGCCCTGCTGTACACGCTGTTTGAAAGCATTCACATAAGAACTTACAAAGGCGTTGTAATCGGGTAATTTACCAGCTTTGTTCAAAGCATCCAGTTTAACAACAAAAGCAGCAGCATTGCCCACAAGCGGCTGGCTGGTGCTCCCGTCTTTCATGCCAAATACGGTTCCAATCACTTTGTCTTCCATACCGAAACCGACAATGTTACGGGTATTAAAAGTAAGATTGTTCATCGATTGCGTTTTAGCATTCATAGCGCCTGCAATTTTGTCCAGGTTACCATTGAAAGCTTTCATTTTTTCAGCAAGGTATCTGCCTTTCACTTCGTTTATAACAAACGGTTTTATCTGGTCTTTCACATCTTCGAGCGAAGGAATCCCGGCTTCATATTTTTTGGTTATTATAGCCACGGCATACTGGCCTTCGAGGTCGAAAACATTGGAAACGACACCCACATCGGTACTACTTTTGAAAGCCCAGCGAACAATGCTACGGGCATTTTCCAGACCGGGAATAGTATAGGTGTTCTCGTACATCCTGGGTATAACCCTCAGCTGCAGGTGGTTTTTCCTGGCCATAGTTTCAAATGTTTTTTGATCGTGTGCTTCGGATGCAATTTTACTGGCTTTGGCAAAGACATTTTGATAAGTGGCATTGCTGGCAATAATATCCTGAGTAATCAGGGCAACTTTCACCTTCCGGTTGAAATTTTTCTTACCGGTAACTTTTATCACATGAAAACCAAACGGTGATTCTGCAACAGTAAAATGACCGATTTTGGTTTTTACTACACCTTCGGTGAAGCCCGAAACCATGCTGCCATCGGTGAACCAACCCAAATTGCCGTGGTTGGCTGTAACAGAACCATCGTTAGAATATTTGTCAGCCAGTTTTTTAAATTTTGAAGGGTGGTGTTTTAAAACGGCAAATAAACTATCGGCTAGTTTTTTGGCTTCTTCTTTGGTACGGGTTATGCCGGGCTCGGCACGTAAAGCTCCTTTGTAGGCAATAAGAATATGCGATGCCCTCATGGAATCTGGCCGCGTAGCTACACCGAGCAGCCGTGCCATCATAAAAGTATTGTTACCGATGATAGGGCCGGAAACCGTACCTACTTTGGAATGAAACATTATTGAGTCGAAGGATACGGGCAAATGTCCCTCTTTTAACCAGGAAGTATCGTAGGGATGGTCCGTATTGGCACGAGCAAACTGTTTCGGGTTATCGGTGACAATAAAATCTGCTTTAGTGGCTATTGCTTCTTTGCGTGCTTTGGCGATATCCGTTTTGGAGGGAAGCACATTAAAAGAGACGTACTCCATAGCCCTGCCGCTTTTTTGCTTGAACTCTCCTTTATGCGTATCGTAATATTTCTGATAATCGGCGTCCGTAACTGTAATTTTATTGGTGGGTACATTCGAATACCGGGCAGCTACATATTCAATACTGGCACTTGTATTCTGAGCCTCATAAAGCCTCTGTGCTAACTCTTTGGGAACGTAATAGCCCTGCGAAATTAAAGCGTTGTACTTGGCCTGCAACTGGTCAGCCATAATATAATTTTCGAGCTTTACCCATTGCTGACGGGCAGCTTCCGGAAGGCGGTTATAATTCTGAAGATACTGGATTACCAGATTGCGGTCGTAACGGCCGGTTTTGGGATTCACAAAATACTGTTTAATCAACGGATGTGGGTTGGATCCCTGAACAAGGTTGAACATCTCATCAGTAGTAATGGTAATTCCCAGGTCTTTGTATTGTTTGTCCATGAGAATTTTCTTGACAATTTGTTCCCACGTCTGCTCTCTGACACGGAAAGTCTCATCAGTATTCAGGCTTTTTGTACGTTGCTGTTGTTTAGTGCTTTCAATATTTTCATCCAGTTTCTTGTTAAAACCCATAATAGTAATTTCCACACCATCCACTTTCCCGGCATTTACATCTCTTCTGTTGCTCTTTTTCAAAAAGTCGCCAAGAATAAAGGCGATCAGCGCGCCACCAATTACAATCACAAGAAGAGTAGAATGTTTTCTAATACTGCCTATAGCTGCCATCTTATCTTAATTATTTATTTTTTTATTTCGAGCTGCAAATGTACAAATTGATATGATATATAAAAACAATCGGAACTAATTTTGATTTTAGTATCAGTCAGTTAATTGGGGAAACAGGGTAATAAGCTCATCCGGGACATCCCAACGATTTAAAAAGCGGGAAAAACAGCTGTTCTATTGCGAATAAAATGCTCAATTTTACTCTTTCGGTTGACAAAATCAGTAAAATAATACCCGGTGGGCGAAAAAGGAATGGCAAAGCGAGTCTATTTATTAATCATCATCCTGATTTCCTCCAGCCGGTTTCCGGAAGCTTTCAAAATTTTAAAAGTATAAGGGGGTATTTCAATTTCTTCGTTTATGAGCGGAATACTTTCGTGATGATGCAAAATGAAACCGGCAATGGTTTCATATTCCTCCGACTCGGGAAGCTCAAATTTGTATTTCTCGTTCAGATAATCAATTTCAATACGAGTTGAGAAAATAAATTCCGTATCTGAAAGTTGCTTTTCGATTACTTCATCCGTGTCGTACTCATCTTCAATCTCACCAAATATTTCTTCAATAATATCTTCCATGGTTACCATTCCGGAGGTCCCGCCAAATTCGTCCACGACAATAGCCACGCTTTTGTGTTTTTTAATAAAAAGGCTCAACACTTTGCTGGCAGACATTGTCTCAGGAAAAATCTCTGCCGGGCGCATAACCTCCCGGATATTTACGGGATATTTAAACATATCGTAGGCATGCACATATCCCAGCAGGTTATCAATAGAACCTTCATAAATCATTATTTTAGAATGGCCTGTTTCGGTAAAAAGTTTGCGCAGATGCTGAATCTTTTCATTGATATCAGAAGTTACGATTTCTGTCCGGGGAATCATGCAATCGCGCAACTTAATGTTTTTAAACTCAATGGCATTCTGCATCATCTGTATCTCTTGAACAAAAGGCTCATCTTCCTGTTTTTCTTTATGTAGTTCCTGTACATATTCGTTCAGGTCGATAGCACTAAAAGTATATTTATCGATGGAGACATCCACACGGAGAAACAGCCGGATTATCCATTCGGAAATACCGATATAGAGAAAGATAACTGGGTAAAACAAGTAGTAAAATAACCATACCGGGATGGCAAACGTTTTTAATATGGTATTCGGATTTATGCGGAATAATATTTTGGGAATAAATTCCGAAACGATAAGAATCAGCAATGTGGCCAGGATAGTTTGGAACAGCAACAGGTAGAATTCTGAGTGCATGGATGGCGGCAGCCAATGCAAAATGGCAGGCTGGAGAACCCTTACCATGGCAATGCCGTATACGACCAATGAAATATTGTTTCCCAGCAACAGTGCCCCGATAAACCTGGAAGGATGCGTAAAGAACGAGGAGAGAATTTTGGCTGGTAACAGGTCTCTTTTCAGGTCAAGCTCCTGTTTCAGCCGGCTGGAGCTTACAAAAGCAATTTCCATTCCTGAAAAAAATGCTGATAAGAGCAGCGAAAGAAGAATCACAATCCAGACAATACTCACGGTTTTTCCTTTGTTGTAGTCATTAATTTGTGTACAAAGTTAGGTATTATCTTATTTGGTGGTATCTTCTTCCACATTAACCACCCCGCGGATACCAAAGATAGTTCGTTTGGTGAAATTTTCGTTGGACACCATACTGTCGCCAAAGATAATCCGGCCGGGGCTGGTAATTTTCACAAAACTCGGAGAGTAAATTATATGTTTCTTTTCGTTCCATATCAGATTCTCCGTATTGAGTTGCTCCTGAGTCTTCAGGTTTTTCACCACCACATTATCTCTGGAAATGAGTAGCCCTTTTTTCTCCCAGCGGATACCGAAATTGGCTTTTATTGTTGAGATAATCTTCCCTGTTGTGTCATAAAAAGCGATAGAAAATCCTTTTGGAAATTCAGTATAAGGTTTTTCACCACCATATTTTAACAGAAGCGGGCTATTGAGTATCAGCTGTCTACGTCCGGAATCAGTCCGTATATAATGAATATCGGTAGCTGTTAACGCGGCAAGGGTATCCTCGGCGTTAATCTTCTGAACCACCTTCATATTATTTTCGCAAGAAAAAAGCGCCCCTATTGCCAAAACAATAACGACGCTTTTTAACAGATTCCGTATCATATTTTTTCGTGCAGGCCTTTTAGTTAGAGGCTCTTGCAATAGTTGTTTCATTAATCCAGCAACCTACCTTGTACCTTTGTCCCGGCTTCATGTTATAAAAGAACAAGGTTTCCCGTGTGGGGAAATGTGCTTTGTAAATAGCAATTTTTTTATTCATGGCTTGTGCCATTCCGGGGTCAGCGCGTTTGGCCTGATTGTATTTGTCAACAGCAGCCCAATAGGCAACTTTTGTTGTTAACGAGTTATTACCACATTTTTGAGCACTTGCAGCATACAAATCACCAATAAAATCGTAAGCTATTCCGCTGTGCGGATTAAGTCGAATAGCCTTTTGTGCTATCTCGCGGGCTTTACTGAAATTATTAAGGGTACGGTATGTCTGAGCCATCAGCAGATAATCTTCTACCAGGTTACTGGTGTCTTTCATCATAGTACTTTTGCCCAGATAGTCTAATGCTTCTTTGTACTTTTTGTGCTGTAGCAACATTTTCCCGATAAGGAAAGCTGACTTTGCTGTTGGTTCCTCTTTGTAAAGATTTACAATAGCATCAAAATACAACGGTTCCTTGTAACACTGTTTTTCCTCCAGCAAGTTTATAATTTTTTTCAGCAGTACCGAGTCGTCAGGTGTTGCATCAAATCTTTTACGAAAAACCCGGGCCAGGACACTACAGTTTGCAAAAGGCTCAAAGGTCATTTCAATATAGCCCTTTACGTTGTTGTATTCCGCAATCTTGCGGTTGTTATTTTGTAACTTGAATTGCGCAATATTGGCATCGAGATAACCGGTAATGGTATCGTAAGCGTTGATAATCGCGATGGTATCCAGGTTACCGGTTTGAACCATTTTAGCCACATCTCTGAAATAGTAAGCAAAGGCAGCAGCAGTACTTCTCTGTTTCTGTGTATCAATAGCCTCTTTCAAAAGGTGATAAACTTTAACATAAGATTCCGGAGAAATTTGATAGAGAGCAATGCCCTGCCGGCCTCTTATATATCCTTCCTGAGGAAGATGTGTCCTGTAGTTGTTAGGGAAATATTTTATTCTTTGATCAAAAATCATCATAAGTGTATCTATCAGGCCTTTTTTCTGTTTTTCTGTCGTAGCTTTTTTATATTTATATTTTAGGATTCTTACCCCATCAATATAAATATTTTCCGTAGAACGCGGGCAGTTCTTAAGAACCCAGTTCCAGGGGCCAATAACGTCTTTTACAGCATCGCTCTTGTAGTGACTTTGCCTCCACTGGCGGAAAGATTCGGTATATAGCGACAGGTTCATAAGACATGTTATACTGTCCTTGCCGTATTTAGGGCCATTGTTATCCTGAGGGACAAATTTATTAACAATAGGCGTTCCGGCCAAAACCGAGAAGCTAAGTCCCATTCCGAGTAAAAAGATGAAAAGTTTTGCTTTCATTTCACAAAGTATTTAGTTTAATTATCTGTATTTACGTTTATAGAACCAATGTTCTACAATATTTATTCCTAAAGAGAAATTGAAAAAAGTTTTTTTAACCAGCTTATCTTTTAAGGCTCCCCTGCTACCGACTTCCAAAGCCACCGTGATGTTGTTCCGCGTACGTTTAAAAGGGAAGGTGAAACCAGCAGTAATTGCATATTCATTAATAGGATAGCCAAATAACCTGACATATGTCCGATTATAACGTCCGCCAAACCGGTAGGTCATTCTTTTGCGCAAAGGAGAAATGGTGGTATGCTTTGGTGTGTAAGCACCACCGGCCGATATTCTCCAGGCATCTTCAAGCGAATCGGGGACCCCAAATTTTTTAAACTTCGACCATGGCTGCCATTCACCCTCCAGGCCAACAAGCCATCTGCCTCTTTGGGAATAAGAGAATCCAAAACCATAAGTCTCCGGAATATAAATGTTTCCTTTCTCTCCTGGCGAATAAGCAATAGTATCTCTCGGATGATCTATAGTGCCCTCATAACCACCAGTAAGTGTATAAGTTATCGTAGATTTTGTAGCATTCACATGAACTGCATTCCGGTAAATAGCTCCTATGGTAAGTTTCCTGTCTTTAGCCAGATGTATATCGTATTGGATACCCCAGTCAAACAAAAAGTCATTTACTTTGACATAACGTTCCTGCTTGGTTCCGAAAATATAAAGTGAATCGGGAAAATAAATAATGTTGTAACCCCGGGTATTACCAAAAAGATAGTTAATATTTACTCCGAGTCTTAGATTCTTGGTCACGTTAAAAGCGTTCCCAAAAAACAACCGGGCAGTTCCTCCTTTGCCATACCTGTCGTTAAGGATAGTGCCGGTGGGCTGAATAGCACGTGAAACCCGGGTATCGTAGCCTACTTTACTGAAAGGGGTAACTCCTAATGCCACGTGCCACCTTCTGGTTACCTGAAAGCCCATACTGATATTGCTCAGCGTAGCATAATTAGTCTTTTGTTTAAGTACCGTATTTTGAATCGTACTCACATTACCGGTAATACCGGTTTGAAAGATAAAGGTGGTCGAATCGAAAACACCATAACTGGCCGGGTTGGCCATATTCAGAATATTTTTCTCCGTAATTCCAAAAGAAATTCCACCCATGGCTTGTAACTGTGAGCTGATATTTTCACCATACAACTGTCCTATCCCATAGGCGGAAAACGGAGAGTTAATGTCCTGGGCATTCAAGCCAATCGTCAACAGCAACAAACCAACAATAAAACCAAGTTTTTTAATCTTCATTCTTTCTTTTTATCTTCGTTAAAATCCAGAATTTCCTTCAGCCCTTTTAATACAAAAATTGGGAGTGCAAAGATGTTATTTTTTAACCGTTTATCAAAATATTTTTCATCGCCCCCGCTGAGTACAACTTTTAATTGCGGATAATGAGCCCTATAGGCTGAAATAATCCCATCCACCTCGGCTACAACCCCGTTCAGAACACCTGAAAGAATGGAGCTTTGCGTATCGTTGCCAACCAAATTAATATCAGAAATAAGCGTTTCTACCAAAGGTAACTTTCCGGTAAATACATGTAAAGCTTTTAGTCGCATCTGTATGCCGGGGCTAATACTTCCGCCCGGATATTCCCCTTTTTTGTTAACAAAATCATACGTGATGGTAGTTCCGGCATCAATGGCAAGTACGTTTTCTCCGGGAAACAACGCCCGCGATGCTGCTGCAATGGCCATGCGGTCTTTGCCTAGTGTTTGCGGACTTTTGTATAAAATTTTTACCGGCAACGGCGTTCGGTTGTCCAACTTTAAAAAGTAAAACCTCGCTTGTAAAAAAGCATCGATCTCCGGAGGATAATCTTTCACTGACGACAAAATAGCAGAGCCAATGGCGGGATACTTTTCCACTACTCTTGTCAGCAGTTTCACCGAAAGGTTTTCGGTGACAAAGACTTCTTTCGTTTTATCACCCGAAAAAACAGCGAATTTGGTTCGCGTGTTGCCAATGTCAATAATGAGTTTCAAAAGTATTTTCTTTTACAACAGACTGCAAAAATACACTTTAAGCCAACCGCCTGCAAACAAAAATAAGAGAGAGCAAATTATTTAACATTCTTCAAATCCAAAAAACAGATATACAAACCAATTCCCATTTTAGGAGTTTATCCCACAGCGAGACTCTGTTCCCAGATTGGGACAACTTGCTGTTTTTTAACATTTTATTGCTCTGAAAATTTGTTTTATAACAAATCTTTTTATAGGTTTGCTGTACAATAACAACAGACACCACGAAAACCCATTATTCTCCGTGCTTTTAAAGACTGAAAAACTATTTCGAACAAGTTTATTCATTAAAACCCTTGATTATGAAAAAACTTTTACTTATCATGCTGTTTGCATTTATTATTCTTAATGTAGCAAAAAGCCAAAACGCCTGGATCAACGAATTCCACTATGATAACACGGGAAAAGATACCGGGGAATTTGTTGAAATAGTTATTAAAAATACTGGTTCCTATACATTATCAGATTTTCGGATAAACCTATACAACGGTGGCAACGGAACCTCTTATCGTAGTAAAACAGTTGACAAATTTACAAAAGGCAATACGGAAGGAAGCTATACTTTTTACTATTGGGCTGTGTCAGGCATACAGAATGGCGCTCCTGATGGTTTCTCTTTGAGTTATAACGGAGCTTTGGTATCGGGTCAGTTTTTAAGCTATGAAGGTTCTTTTGTAGCAACAAATGGCCCGGCTAATGGGGAAACGTCTGTTGACGTTGGGGTTTCCGAAACAAGTTCAACACCAATAGGATATTCTTTGCAGTTGGCCGGAGTCGGCTTACAGTATAGTAGCTTTATCTGGCAAAGCCCTGCAATCTCCACGAAAGGAAGCCTAAACAATAACCAAACATTGGGAAGCAGTAGTACCAGCCCCGGCAACCCCACCAATTTCACAGCCACTGTCGCGTCCATTTCAGAAATTAATCTTTCCTGGACGCAAAACGAAAATAGAGATAACGTAATGGTCGTGTGGAATTCTATCAATACTTTCGGAACACCGACAGACGGAACAACTTATGCAGCAGGAGATGACATTCCTGGCGGAGGCATAGTTCTGTATAATGGAAATGCTACTTCATATAGCCATACGGACCTCACTTCAGATACACATTATTATTATAAGGCATGGTCGGTGGGCGGAACAGCCAACTATTCAGGTGGGGTAACAGCAACTGCAGGCACGTATAAAAAGGAGCCAACCAATTATGTAACCGGGTTTTCAGCCGCAGCAGCTGGTTCTTCACAAATTAATTTATCCTGGACAGAAAATGATGGAATAGTTATCCCTGACGGCTACCTCATCATTGCTGATACAGGTACAGTTGCAAACCCGACAGATGGTACCGACCCCAACAACGACACCAATTTAATGGATGGTTCGGGCAATATTAAAGTTACACACGATACCACATCTTATAGTTTCACCAACTGTGACACAGCCACTACCTACCATTTCAAAATCTATCCTTACACCAACTTGGGAGGTGCTATTAATTTTAAAACGGATGGTTCCGTACCACTATCAAGCGCCACTACGGATGTGTTAGCAATAGAACCAGGCGTCGGAGATTTGAAAATATCGGAAGTTAACAGTACCGCGGCCACCAACGCTACCTATGTGGAAATTTATAATACTACCGCCAACGTATTAAGTTTGGGGAAAGTAGATTTGGAACACTATAACAATGGCGCGACCACCGCTTCTGCAACCCTTCATTTAACAGGGTCTGTTGTGGCACATGGCTATATTGTTATTGCCAGGGTTGCCTCTGAATTTAATACTGTTTACGGGTTTAATCCGGACTTTGAATTATCAAATATGTATCTAAACGGCGGTGAAGACGGTTTAATTTTAAGACACGATAACAACGGTATTCTGGATAAGTTCAACAATACCCCGTCAGCTACCGTTTTCTGGACAAATAAACACCTATTCTACAGATTTGATTATTCCGGTGATGGTTCTAATCTGTCAAACGACTGGGATGATGCAGGTCTTGACAGAAAGGGTACTCCCGGAGCAAAAAATGAGCTTGTATGGCAAACAACAGGTACAACAGATTGGCGTACAGGGAGCAACTGGAGTAATGGAGATATCCCGTCAAAAGGGGTAGCTGTTGTTATCCCTACGGGAGGGACACAGCCTTCCGCACATGGTACAGCAACAAATCCGGCAACATGTAATAATTTGATTATTAATTCCGGTGCAACTCTTACAATACCCGGAGCCGAATATATGACCGTTTATGGTAAACTTACCAATAACTCTGATAAAACCGGCTTGGTTATTGAATCTGCTTCTTCCGGTAATGGTTCTCTTATTATAATCGGTACAGTTACTGGTAAAGCTACTGTGAGTAGGCGTATTGCCGCATACTCTCCAGGCAAGGACAATGGATGGCACGAAATTAGTTCTCCGGTTAACAACATGGCTATTTACGGCTCTGATTTTACTCCCGGAGCCAACGATGACCTGTATGCATGGAATGAAACTACCAATACCTGGCTAAACGACAAAGTTTCCGGAAATAGTATAACCCATCTCACCAATGGAAATGGCTTCCTGGTTGCTTACCAAACCCTTTCGCCCAAAAACTTTAGCGGAACACTTAATAATACCGATGTGAGTGTCCCTTTATCTTACACTTCGGGGAAGGGAGATGGCTGGAACCTCCTGGGGAACCCGTTTCCGTCTGCTATTACCTGGAACAATGCCAACTGGTCGTTACCCGCAACCGTGTCAGGAACGGCCGAAGTATGGAATGGGCGTGCCGGAAATTATAATGCTGTGTTGTCCGGAGATATCATTCCTTCTACCAACGGGTTTTTTGTACAGACTTCTTCTCCAACAACCCTAACTATTCCTGCTGCCGCACGTGTACACGATGGTACTAATAATCACAAAATAGCTTCTGTAACAAACCAAAAAGAGACACTTACTTTTAAAATTGCCGATGACACCAACACTTATTCAGATAAGAGTATTCTTGGTTTTCGGCCCGGTGCTACAGAAGACTGGGATATTGCTTATGATGCCCATAAACTATTTAGTTTTATAAAAACGGCACCTCAAATCTGGACAACTAGTAACGGAGAGAACTTTTTAGTCAACTACCTCCCCGAAGTCACTACAGCTTATGATGTGCCGCTGGATTTCAAAGCCGGGGTAAATGCCGTTTATCATTTAACTATTAAAGGAGCCGATAATTTTGAGAATACATCGCTGGTACTCGAAGATTTGTTAACCGGTGAAAAGATCGATTTGAGCAACGAAAACAGTTATGACTTTAGTGCTGCAAAAGAAGACGATGTCGGTCGTTTTGTCCTCCACGTCAACGGGGTAACAGCCGTTACCTCCCACAACAAAACCGAAAGGGTTCTGGTGTTTGCTTATGGGAACACGATTTATCTGCATAGTCAGGAAAACCTGGACGGAAGCGTTTTGATTTTCAACACCCTCGGACAGGAGATTTATACCGGCAGCCTGAATAGAAGGAAATCACAAAAGATCAGCCTGAATCAAAAAACCGGAATCTATTTTGTACGGGTTAAAGACGGCAACAAGGTGATAACAAGAAAAGTATTTATCAAATAATACAACCAAAAATGAAAAAGTATATTATTCTATTCGTACTGATGTTTTCTCTCCTTTTTTGGACCAACGAAACATTTGCTCAAAGTAGTCCTCCTGCCGACCACGGGGCATCCAGCAACCAGGCCGGTGGCGGAGCACCCATTGGCGGAGGATTGTTTATTCTACTGGGTCTTGGTGCTGCTTATGGTGGCAAGAAACGGTATGACAAGAGGAAAACAGTATTGGACGAGTAGGAGAGAAGAAAAATAAGGCTGGCACACCGGCTTAACACCAGCATAGAAAATCTAATGCTTTTGCTTTGTGAACATAAGGATACAAGCATATTAATATGAGTTCAATATAAGATTTATCTGAAACTGTTAGTAAAGCTTATATCGAACTCAGGTTATTAATCCCAGGCATAAGAATCCCATTTCTTATTGTTTGTCATAACCAGAATACTGTCATTATTAACTGTTGGAGGAGGTTCTTAAGAGATTCGGATAAATATATTAAAGCGTATATTTGCCCAACATAATTATGCGTTCAGACCATTTTGGAAGTAGTAAACCAAAGATTTTGACAGACGAAAAAACATTAGTTAAGGCGTTAAAAAATGGAGACAAAGTTGCTTTTGAAAAAATTTTTCGCACGTATCACAAGCAACTTTATTTCTTTTGTTATTCTTTTTTAAATCAAAAAGAGGATGCTGAAAACTTAACACAGGATGTTTTTGTAAAACTCTGGGTAAATAGAGCCTCTCTTGACTGTGAAAAATCATTTTCCGGTTTTCTCTTTACCATGACAAAGAACCTGTCTCTGAATTATATCCGCAAAACCATTCATCAGCAAATTTTTGTTAGTCAATTACTAAACAACAAACCGGAAGATTGTTGCCAAACTGAAAAACAAGTATCGTTTAATGAAGTAAAAAACATCTTAAACAGCCTGATTAACCGGCTTCCCACCAAACGGAAAGAAATATTCTTACTTAGCCGTGAGAAAGGACTGTCACATAAGGAGATTTCGAAACGTCTGGGTGTTTCGGTACATACCGTAGAAAGTCAGATGACCAAAGCGTTGAAATTTATTCGTAACGGATTAAAGGATTTTGCCCCGGCATTTTTTCTGCTATTATTTTTTATCTAACCTGAGGTTCGCAAAGGAGACACAAAGTGGCACCAAGAAATTTGACGCGGGTATATGTATGAAAATCAAGATATTAATATATCCCTATTTTAGTGTGAAACTTCAGTTATCTAATTAACCAAGATAGAGAGTTATTGTGAATTTGAAGGTTTACAAAAGTTTTTTTACTGTATTAATCATTGTTATTGTCACGAAAAGTGTATTAATAATACAGGCGAGTTGTTATGATGAAGAAAGAAAGAGAAAGTATAAATCTGAAAAAGTTATTTAACTACGGTTATTCGAAAGAAGAGCTAAAACAACTTTTGGATAAGTTAGATTCCAAAGAGGACCGGGAACTCCTCTTCGCAGAAGCAGAACATTTGTGGAAAGAGTCAGAGAAACATAATAATCAGTTTACTGCCGATCAGGAAAATATTTTTGCACAGATTCTGGCTAAAATACAGCAGGTTGAAAACACAAAAGTAACCACTACTAAAGGAAAAACATCTTTCATTAAAAATTATTTAAACGGGACTGTTTTTCAGAAACTTTTAAAGATTGCTGCCATTTTTTTGGTTCCTGTTTTGCTATTTACAGGAGGGTACTTTCTCCTGCATCACCCCAAACCAAACGCGGAAGCTTATATCCGGGTTGAGGTACCGCGTGGAGCAAAAAAGTTATTAGTGTTACCCGACAGTACAAGGGTGTGGATTAATTCGGAGTGTATTTTGAAATATCCTGAGCATTTTGTCGGGAAAACCAGAACTGTATATTTGGTGGGTGAAGCTTATTTTGAGGTTACCAACGATGCAGCCCATCCTTTTATCGTTTCCACCCCCGAAATGAATGTAAAAGTGTTAGGGACTGGCTTTAACGTCTCAGCCTATCCGGCAGCAAAACAGGTATCCACTACGCTGGTACACGGCCGTATTCTGGCTTATCACGTAAATGCAAACGGCATCGTAGAAAGCAAGGTCATCTTATCTCCCGGAGAAAGAAGCGTATTTAAAGCGAAAAAGAATGTCTTTATCGTAAAAAAAGTAGATACAAGAATTTATACCTCCTGGAAAGATGGGCGTCTGGTTTTTAAAGATACACCCCTTTCGGAAATTATGAAAAGAATAAACCGGTGGTATAATGTGGATATGACTGCCCATGACAAAACAATTGAACAATTTAATTACACTGTTGATTTCGAAAACGACTCCCTGCCTGCAATCTTGAAAGTATTGAAGGAGATGACCCCCATCAGGTTTACCATATCCGGTTCCCGGATTTTTGTTACGAGAGACGAAAATCGGTGGAGTGATTTTATGAAGAGACAAAAATATCATAATTAAAAACGATTAGCTATGGAGAAAAGTTCCTAGGAAGGAAATTCTGTTCGTATAAGAAAAAAGAACGGGAAATGCTGGCACATTTCCCGAACAAGTAAAAACAAAGTTAATAAATTACATAAACGATACGTATGTTTATTAACAAATAATAATTACAAATACAAAAGTATGAATAATGCATCAATATTTAGATGGCCTGGCAAGCTTCTGAAAAATAAAATTTTCCTCATCATGAAATTTACATTCATACTAGTTTTGCTGAACGTCTTAACCTTGTCGGCAAAAACCTATTCGCAGGAAACACTTTTGTCTATCGACCTGAAAGATGCTTCAATCCAGCAAGTGCTTGATAATATTTCCAGTCAGAGTAAATTTACTTTTGCCTGGAGCAGTCAATTTGTTGATTTAAACAAAAAGGTTGATATTAGAATAAAAAGCAATACGATAGATAATATTTTAAAAAAACTATTTAAAAATTCCGGTGTAAATTATAGAATAATAGGTAAAAAAGTTGTGCTCACCCCTGCCAAAAATAAGAAGATGAAAAGGCAGGCTCAGCCAAATTTAATTAAAGTGTCAGGTATCGTAAAAGCGGAAGATGGCAGCACATTGCCTGGAGTAAGTGTATATATCAAAGGAACTACCGGCATTGGAACCACAACAGATTTGAATGGGAAATATAGTATTCGATTACAAAAAGGAGCCACGCTGGTCTTTTCATATGTCGGTTATAAAACGCAGGAATATAATTTCGCTGTAGGTTCTGCTGCCGCAATAACCAAAAATATTATTTTGAGAGAGAATGTTCAATCCCTCAAAGAATTTGTTGTAATAGGTTATGGCGTACAAAGGAAGAGTAATGTAACCGGAGCCATCTCTACAATCAAAGCGACAGATATCAGCAATTTACCTGTAACACGAGTTGACGAGGCCCTGGCAGGCCAGGCGGCGGGCGTTCAGGTTAATCAAACTACCGGTCAGCCGGGAGAAAGTGTGAAAGTGAGAATAAGAGGTATCGGCACCATCAACAACAATGCTCCTCTGTATATCGTTGATGGTGTCCCTACCAAAGATATTACGGGCATCCTGAGTCCGGACGATATTGAATCTATTACTATTCTTAAAGATGCTGCCTCTGCTGCAATTTATGGAGCCCGTGCCGGAAACGGGGTTGTAATTATAAAAACCAAGCAGGGGATAAGCCAGAAGCCTGTGATAAGCTACAATGCATATTTTGGTATTCAAACTCATGGGCACCTCACTCCCATGGCCAACACAAATCAATATGTAGATATTTTTAACCAAGCCGCTGCTGCTGATGGCAGAGCACCCATACCAAAGAGTATTTTACCACAATTAGCTAACACCAACTGGCTACAGTCCATTTTCAGGCCGGCAATGATAACCAGTCATCAGATATCATTTTCCGGAGGCACAAAGAAATCCACTTACCTTTTAAGCATGGGTTACCTGAAACAGGAGGGTATTATTCTAAATTCCGGTTACGAAAAAGTTAACCTCAGAATAAATATCTCCAGTCACTTATCCGATAAGATTGTTATAGGAACAAATATGATACTAACCTCTTCCAATCAGAACCTTATTGGGGGTTCGGGCGATGGCTATGGCGGCAACGGCGGGAGTGTGGTCCGTTATGCCTTTTTCAGGACACCGGCAACGCCTGTTTATAATACCAATGGGTCTTATATGGACCTGCCAAATTTTAAGGGCTATTCCAGGGCTGGGCTGAACACCTGGTTTGGCGATGGGTATAATCCGGTGGGATTGGCAAAGAAATATGACTGGACTGTTAAAAACTACCGCGCATTTGGGAATGTTTTCCTGAATTGGGATATCCTACCCGGGTTAAAGTTCAGATCAAATATTGGAGGAGATATGATTATATCGGATGAGAAGCGGTTTAATGAAAATTGGGGGACTGATAACAGAATAAACAGTCCCAACAGCCTGAGCAAAAGAACAGGGGTTGATTTCACATGGGATTGGACAAACACGCTTACTTACAAAAAGGCATTTAACAAAAAAAACACGCTTTCCGTTTTGGCCGGCACGGAAGCAATAAAGAACACTAATCACCAACAATGGGGAAGCGATCGTGATTTTCCTGATCAGGCTCCCTATCTTCGATATCTTGGAAATGGACTCACACTGAACAAAGGAGCAAGTGAAACCAAAACAGGATGGTCTTTGCTTTCTGCCTTTAGCCGGGTAAATTATAATTATGACAGCCGCTTCCTGTTTGAAGCCATTGTCAGGGCAGACGGCTCATCCAGATTCGCACCGGCACATCGCTGGGGAGTATTCTATGCAGGATCTTTTGGCTGGAACATTGAGAAGGAAAGTTTCCTAAGCAATGTAAACTGGCTTAACCAGTTAAAACTCAGGATGAGTTTCGGACAAGCCGGAAACCAGGATATCGGGCTATACAATTACCTTTCAATCATTTCTCCAGGCTACAATTATCCCACCGGCGGGGTTGTTTACAACGGTAACGTAGTATCCTCTTTAGGTAACATAAACACTACCTGGGAAACCTCAACTACCTACGACATCGGTACTGACCTTGCTTTTTTTAACAACAAACTGAGCATGACCATGGATTACTATTGGAGATATACCACCAATATGCTTGTGCCGGTACCTCTTCCTCCCAGTGGCGGCAGTGCAAGTCCGCCTTTTGTTAATGCAGGTGAAGTTTTAAATCAGGGCTTTGAAGCAGAAATTTCCTGGCGCCAGACCAAAGCAAACTTCAAATATGAAATCAGTGGTAACATTTCTGTGTTAAAAAATGAAGTGTTAAAACTGGGCGGTGGCCGTCCGATAGATGCCGGTAGAGTTGATAATGGAATATTCGCTACGCGTACTGAAGTAGGTTATCCTATAGGATCATTTTACATGTATGAAATGATTGGTATTTTCCAGAATGCACTGGATGTCTTTTCAAGCCCGTATCAAGGACCTGGCATTAAACCCGGAGATGTTAAATTTAAAGATCAGAACGGAGATAATGTGATTAATGCGAAAGACAGGGTTCATGTTGGCAGCGCAATTCCTAAATTACTTTATGGCCTTACTTTCAACTTTTCATGGAAAAATTTCGACCTGTCACTTTTCTTCCAGGGTGTTTACGGAAATAAGATTTACATGCAAATAAATCAGGATATTGAAGGGTTTTACCGTGGCTTCAATGTTACAAAGAGATTTTATGATCATCATTGGACAGGAGAGGGATCGACCAATAAATACCCACGTGCATCATGGATTGGAGCTACAAACAATAAAATTGCATCAACGCGTTTCCTTGCATCCGGAAGTTATCTCAGGGTTAAAAACCTAACTTTGGGATATAAAATTCCATTCGGGAAATCATCATGGGTTAAAAAACTCAGAGTCTATATCAGCGTTCAAAATGCATTTACCTTCACCAAATATCCTGGTCTTGATCCTGAAATGTATAACAGCAACAACCTGAAGGGCGAGAAGGTACATAATCCCGACCTTGCTTCGGGTATCGACTGGGGAACCTATCCCGTGCCTAGAATTTACACATTGGGCGTCAACTTTAATTTTTAAATGATATACCAAATAAGATGAAACATAACCTAAAAATAGCTGTTTTGGTACTAATTGCTTTTATCACAGTTAATTCCGGATGCAAAAAGTTCCTAAATGAAGGTTTACTCGGCAAACGCTCAAACTTTCAATTTTATAAAACAGCTTCTGATGCTGAACTTGCTTTGACGGGTATCTACAACTCAATTTCATTTGCCAATTCAAACAATCGTATATGGGTTTTTGGTGATGTCGCCTCTGATGATGCTGCAAAAGGTGGTATTCCGGGTGACCAGGCAGACATCGGACTTATTAACGATTTTAATATCACAGCCATAAACGGCAACCTGGAGGATGTGTGGACTGTTTATTATGAAGGCATCTCCAGAGCTAATTGGTTGCTTGACAATATAGGAAGTATCAAAATGCCAAAAAATCAAAAAGATGATATCACCGGGGAAGCCAAATTTTTAAGGGCATATTGTTATTATTGGCTGGCAAGTATTTTTGGAAATATTCCTGTACACACCTCCGTGCCAACCCCTTCTGAAATGCAAACGGCGGCCACTCCGGTTAATAAGGTTTTTACCGATGTAATTATCCCCGACCTTATCGATGCCACTACCGAGTTACCTAAAACAGCTGAGATTGGCCGTGCTACAAGATATTCTGCCTGGGGTTTGCTTGCAAAATGTTATCTGTATCTAAAAAAATGGCCCGAAGCAGAGAATGCTGCAAATCAAGTCATTCAATCAGGATTTTATCGGTTGGAAAACCTTTACGGTGATAATTTTAAATTGCACACCAAGGATAACCCTGAAATTATTTTTTCTGTTCAGCACCTTTCCGGACAGGAACCATGGCTAGGCAACAGGCTGAACCAATGGTTTGCCCCCAGATCCAATAACGGTTACGGCTTTGACGTACCCACACAAAATTTTGTGGATGCTTTTGAAGTAACCAGTGCTGGCGTTGTTGATCCCCGGCTTGATTATACGGTTGGCCGCGAAGGACATTACTGGTCTGATACAACCCTGTTTGACTCCACATGGTCCTCTACCGGTTATATGAATAGAAAATATATACAACCTTTATCTGAAGTATCAAAGAAAAACAAAGCAGATGGAGAATTGAATTATCAGTTTATGAGATATTCAGAGGTGTTGTTGATGATGGCAGAAGCCCTCAACGAACAGGGCAAATCAGCAGAAGCTGTTACTTACGTCAATCAGGTGAGGAAACGTGCCAGAGATTCCTATAAATACGACTCGTCGTTATCAGGATACCCAAATATTCCGGCAGGCTTGTTACCAGATATCAAAGATAACGGCCAGGCCTCAGTGAGAACTGCCATAAGGCATGAAAGAAGAGTTGAATTGGGGTTTGAGTTTCACCGGTATTTCGATATTATCAGGTATGGCGCAGTATATGCCAATAATGCCTTCCGGGATAAACCAAACTTCAATTATGAAAAAGATAGATTCATGCCTATTCCACAAAGTGAATTGAACACAAATTTAAAGCTTCAGGCTCCTCCTATAAGTGGGGGGAACTGAAAGTAAATATAAATAAAAGAGTTTATTATATTAATCAATTATACTTATGTTAAATTTAAATTAAATTATTATGAGAAAATCAAAAGTACTATTATTGATGTTGCTCATTCCGTTCACATTGAGCATCATACTCAGCGGATGTAAAAAGGATAACAGCAAAAGCTGTCCTACCGTTACATACGCCCAACTCGATAAAGTTATTGCGGATGCACAATCCTTGTATAACAGCGCTGTTGAAGGTACAAATCCCGGACAATATGTCAGCGGTTCAAAGGCCACCTTTAAAACAGCTATCGACCTTGCGTCCAGTGTTCGTGGTACAAGTTGCGTGACACAACAACAACTGGATGCTGCAGTTGTAGCTCTTAATGCTGCAACCTCTACTTTTAAAGCTCAAAAGATTACTGACGTTGCACCAAGTGCACTTGTGGCACACTGGCTGTTTAATGGAAATGCGAAAGATGCTACCGGAAATGGAAATAATGGTACACCTACGGCAGGTCATGCCTATTGGGGAGCCGGCCCTGCTCCACAGCTGACAGCAGACAGATTTGGCAATGCCAACGATGCCTATCATTTCGATAAAGGCAGTGATATTGTAGTGCCTTATTCCTCTGCACTGAACCCTTCGGCAATCACCATCAGCCTTTGGGTTAAAATGGAAGAACAGCCTAACAACGATTACATTATCTCACTTGATCGCTGGAATGGATGGAAACTCAACCTTCAGACTTCAGATTATCTGTTCTTTACTGTTAAAGCAGTTACACCAGCCGGCGATACGGCCTATTATGATCGTGATAGTAATCCCGCATCAATTGATTCGCTTAAATGGACAGCCATAGCTGTTACATTTGAAAGCGGAAAAATGAACTTTTATGTTAATGGTTCTTTGGTCAAAGCATGGACTAATACTCCTGGCACGCCTGTAACTGTTAATAACGTTCCTCTGTCAATCGGATCCGACCTTCCAACAGGCACTTATAGCACATCTGATAAAAGCCCGTTTTACGTGAACTGGGGTGGCTATTTTAAAGGTGATATTGATGATGTCCGCCTTTATAATATTGCATTAACCGGTGCACAGATTCAGGCGCTATACGCTTACGAAAAAGACAATACCATTATCAAATAATTTCTCGTACGCTAATTTTGAAAAGCCTCTACTTTAAAAGTAGAGGCTTTTTGGAATTATTTGCCACCATACCCATGAGACAACTGTTAATTCTTGTATTCAGCCTTATTTTTAATTTGTCGTTTGCTCAACAAATTTCTATTCCCCGTATCAATAGGATGCCTGATATGCCCCGGCCTTTTGAAATGCGGAATTGGAAACAGGTTGCCACTCAATATGATAAGCTGGTGTTTAACCTGACTGATTCGGGACTATACCTGCCATTGACAACTGTGTTTAGGAATACAACCAACTACCCCAACCATCCTGCCCTGGCCATCCAGTCATACGTGGGTACCAAAAGTCTCCCCGGAAAAGAAGCCATTAATGTTATTCCGGCAGTAGTGGGCGCGTCGCTTGTGGGTATTGATAAGTCTGACCAGTATGGCTATAACTGGCCATTGATGTGTGAAGAGTATTTTAACCGGCGCCCCGCAGAAAATGTTTACCTCAACGGCCCGGTAGCCTCCTCCGGTCACGACTGGTGGTACGAAACTATGCCCAACGTTTTTTTTTATCAATTGAATTACTTCTATCCACATACGGGAGATTTTGACCACCAGGTTACGACTCTCGCTGACCGATGGCTGGAGGCTGTCAATGCTATGGGAGGTAGCACAACTCCCTGGCATAATCCTTACATGAACTATCGTGCATTTAACCTCACGACAATGACACCTCTGGAAACAGGGGTAAAAGAGCCGGAAGCGGCAGGAGCCATTGGCTGGATATTATATCAGGCTTTTGAAATTACCGGCGATAACAAATATCGTATTGGCGCTGAACTTTGTCTTGATTTTTTAAGCAGCTGGGGAGAAAATCCTTCTTATGAAATTCAATTACCCTATGGCGTTTACATTGCCGCACGTATGAATGCAGAACAAGGAACGGAGTACAACATTGAAAAAATGATGAACTGGTGTTTTGACAGAGGTAATCTGCGCGGATGGGGTGTGATTACAGGTAATTGGGGCGGCAAAGATATGGATGGTCTGATAGGGGAAGTAAATACCTCCGCTCCCGATTACGTATTCAATATGAACAGCCTGGAGCAAGTGGGAGCCCTGGTTCCTGCAATAAGATATGATGATCGCTTTGCAACTGCTATTGCAAAATGGGTGCTTAACGTAGCCAATGCTTCACGGTTTTACTATTCTAAATTCTTACCGGATAATATGCAGGATAACAAAGCCTGGACAACAAAATATGATACTAATTCGGCTATTGCTTATGAAGCTCTCCGCCAAAAAGATACCGGACCTTACGGTACGGGAGATGCCATGAAAGGCGGTTGGGCACATACAAACCTTGGACTTTATGGCTCATCTCATGTGGGAATTCTCGGTGCAATTGTTAAAAAAACAAATATTGAGGGTATTCTGCAACTCAATCTTCTTGCCACCGATTATTACCATAATGCTGCTTTCCCTACTTATCTCTATTATAACCCATATGCCACAAGTAAGCAAGTAGAATTGAATTTGAATAATGCTGCCATCGATATTTATGATGCCATCTCAAACCGGATAATCCTTAAAGATGTAACAGGTGTTGTGCAAATTGATGTTCCTGCAAAATCTTCGGTGATGGCAGTCATCATACCTGCAAACAGTAAAATTGTTTATCACTTAAATCAGGCAAATGTAAATGGTGTGATTATTGATTACAACACCGGGCAAAAAGTATTAAACTATCCACCAAGGATTATTGCACTGACAGCCAAAGATTCTGTTGTTGTTGCATCCAAAAGAATTACATTTTTTTGTACGGCTAAAGACAGGGAAACCACCCACCTTAAATATGACTGGACTGTTGACAGCAAACCTTACAAGGGTAATGATACGCTTGTTTGGAAGGCACCTGCCGATACCGGTTTTGTAAAAGTGATCTGTAAAGTGACGGATGCAGGCGGGCTAACGGATGCCGACACCCTGACTATCAGGGTCGTAAAGAGAATAAACTACCCGCCGGCTATTGAAAATATAAAGGCTGATGACCGGATTCTTGCGCCTAACAGTTCAACGTCAGTAACTTGTTTCGCTTCAGACCCAAATGGGGATAAGATAACTTATACATGGAAAGCATCCGAAGGGCAAATTGATGGAACAGGAAAAACTATCACTTATGTAGCTCCTGCAAAAGTAGCTGATGTTTACCTGGTTTGTACGGTTGCTGATGGGGAAAGCTCAGCAACCGACAGCCTTTTGGTTCTTGTCAGGAACCCGGAACTGGGACAATCCGGCAACATGGTGGCCTACTATGAATTTAATGGCAATGTTGATGACATAACAGGAAACGGACATAATGGTTTGGCAACAAATTGTGCTTATGTTGACGATATGCGGGGCAACGAAAAAAAAGCCATTCAGTTTAACGTTTCTACAAGTAAAGTAGTGGTACCCAATGACGAAAGCCTGAATTTTCAGAATGGACTGACAGTTAGTTTTTGGGTAAAAATAAATCGGTTTTTTGATCATGAATCTTATCTTGTTTCTCACGGCAACTGGGTGACGCGCTGGAAAATATCACTAACTAACAAACATGTCCGTTTTACGGTTAATGGTAGTAATGGTGTGATTGATATTGATTCGGAAACAAAGCTGGATACTAACAAATGGTATCATGTTGTCAGCTTGTACAACGGAAAGGATTGTCTTGTTTTTGTTGATGGGAAATTGGACGGGTATAAACCATTTGAAGGACGAATTAATAAAACAACATATGATCTGGTTTTAGGTCAGTCGCTGCCTGACCAGCCTGGCTTTAATTTTAAAGGGATACTGGATAATCTCCAAATCTACAATTATGGAATCTCATACAAAAAAGTGAATGAAATATACAACTCCGAGCTTTCATCGGTTGTCGAAAAACAAGCTTCAACGAATCAGCTGGTTATCTATCCAAACCCTGCAAATGATGTAATTCACATACATTTTACGGACACTCCGGATCGGGAATTTCTAATTTCAATTTATTCTACGTCAGGCGTATTACTCAACAAAACTACCGCTAATACCGGAAACAATGGCCTGATTGAAACCCTGTTTAACATTCAAAATTTAAAATCCGGAGTTTATTGGGTAAAAGTCGGTAATAGGCGGAAAAAGGCTATAAAACCTTTTATTATTTCGAGATAGGATTAACAATATTTAATAACAATTATAACCATGAAAAAATATTTATCAAGTACGAGTATTTTACTATTTCTAATCGTTTTTTTAAGTTTCGGATGTAACCGGAACCAACCCGCTTCAATTAAGTCGTGGACACTGGGGCCTTTTGTTAAAGTCGATTCGGTAAACCCGATTATGGGAGCTGTGGACAGTGTAACTTTTATGGGACCTGTGCAAAAGATAATGGTTAAATGGGAGGCAAAAGATGTATTTAACCCTGCCGCTGTTGTAAGAAACGGAAAAGTTTATTTGCTTTACAGAGCTGAAGACAGCATTGGTAAACTGGCCGGTACTTCCCGTATTGGTTTGGCCGTAAGTAACAACGGTTTGACTTTCAAACGATTTTCCAAACCGGTTTTATTTCCTGAAAACGATCAGTATAATAAATATGAGTGGGATGGGGGTACCGAAGACCCTCGTGTGGTGCAGGATGACAGTGGAACTTATTATATGACTTATACTGCCTGGAATGGAAACAGAACCCGGCTTTTTGTCGCTACTTCCAAAGATCTCGTTAACTGGACAAAACACGGCTCTGTTTTTAGGAAAGCGTACAATGGTAAATATTTCAATATATTTACTAAATCGGGTGCTATCCTCTGCCGGAGGGTTGGTGACAAGTTCATCGCCACAAAGATTAATGGAAAATACTGGATGTATTTTGGTGATACTAATATTTACATTGCCTTTTCCGATGACTTGATTAACTGGACTCCCATTGAGAAAAACAATGGGAAAATTCCGGATAGTGTTGATAACAAATACGGGAAAGCCAGTCTTTT